>JAQUAC010000218.1 GCA_028687415.1 Acidocella sp.
AGTACCGCCGAGGGTGGTACCTCCGTACAGCTCGGCGCGCTGCCATCGCACCTCGCGGCTGAAACAGCTTGGCGGAAAGCCTCTGCTTCCGAGCCAACCTTGTTCAGCGGCAAATCGCCTGACATTGTTAAAGCCAATGTGCGCGGCAAGAATTATTACCGCCTGCGCGTGGACGGCTTCGCCAGCCGGTTGGAGGCGGCAAAATTCTGTGCCGAACTCTCCGCCACCGGCAGCGCCTGCACAGTCGCGAATTTCTGACCTCACGTTAAGGCTCGGCGGCAGACACCGCCGGGCCTTTGCCCATGCCCTTCCTGAAACTTCTTCTTGCCTCAAGCCCTGGTTTTCCTTTCACCGGGCTTGGCATCAGCATCGCGGTCATCGGCTTAGGCGTCTTCTAGACGAAATCCATATAGGCGTGCTGGCCAATGCCGCGCTCGCTGGTGAGGCATGAGGCACGCTCCTCATAGGCAAGCCGTTTGCCCAGGATTACGCGCGCCATCACTCATCCCTGCGAATAACATCGCGGCTGGGGCTCAGCGCCTTATCGCCGCCACGGCGCTCAGCGACCGCGACCGCTCGCCCGCGTAACCAGCAAAAGCAGCACCGGCAGAGCCAGCAGCACCAGCGGAAACTGCACCAGTAGCCCGGAAATAATCGCCGTGGCCAGAGGCTGCTGCATGCCCGCCCCCTGGCCGATATCCAGCGCCAGAGGCAGCAGCGTTAAAATTGCCGCCAGCGTGGTCATGGCGATGGGCCGTAGCCGGTTCATGCTGGCCGTCATCAGCGCCTCGCGCAGGGGCGTTGTCTCCAGCAGGCGGGTTAATTCCGAAACATAGAAAATAGCCATTTCCGTGGCGATGCCCACGATCATCACCATGCCCATCAGAGCCGTGATGTTCAGCTCGATGCCGGTGAGATACAGCCCCGTGAATACCGCCGAGGCCGAGAGCAGCGAGGTGCCCATGATGGCGAACACCCAGGCGAAGCGCTCATACAGGAACAGCAGCAGCAAAAACTCCGCCAGCAACGCGGCGGCAAACACCCGCGCCATTCCGGCGAAGGCAATCTGCTGTTGCTTATACAGCCCGCCCAGCGTGTAGGTCACGCCTGGCCCCAGCACTCCCGGCTTGGCCAGTGCAGCCTTTACGTCAGCGATGCCAGCGCCCAGCCCACGCCCGGTAATCCGCCCGGTCACATTCACAATCTGCTGCAAATTTTCCCGTGTGATTTCGGGCTGCCCGGATTCCACGGTGAACGTGGCGATATTCCCCAACGGCACCACCCCGCCGCCAGGCGTGGCGATGGGCAGGGTGGCCAGCGTATCCGTATTCCGCCAGTCATCCGGCATTAGCCGCACGCGTATACCGGTCTCCTGCAAACTCCCCTGCATCTGCGTCGCCACCGTACCGGCCAGTTCCGTCTCCAGCGTGGCTGTCACGGTTGCCGGGTCCAACCCCAGCATCGCCGCCCGCGCCGGGTCCACCTTGATGTTGATGGCGTCGCCCGCCGGGGTGATGCCGTTCAGCACGGAATCCACGCCTTTGATCCGCCCGATGGCATCGGCCACGCGCTGCGCCGCCGGGGCCAGCAAAGCCGGGTCGGCAGCGGCGAGCTTAATCTCTATGGGCTGCGGCACGCCGGTCAAATCGCCGATCTCGTCGCCGATAAGCTGGTGGATATCCGTATCCACCCCCGGCACTTGCGCGGCTATGGCATCGCCTATGCGCCCCATCACCGTGTCTATGCCGGCGCGGCGGGAAAGGGGCACCAGCCGCACCACGATGTCACCCTGGTTCGGCTCGGCCATATCGCCGCCAAACCCGGCGCCGATGCGCGTCGAAAAGCTCTCCACCGCCGGATCACGGCGCAGAATATCCTCCACCTGGGCGATCTCCCGCCCTGTCTCGCCCAGCGAGGTACCGGGAGCGGTCTGGTAGTCCAGCACAAACCCGCCCTCATCGAGGTTCGGCATGAAGCCGGTCTGCACATGAGCGTAGGAGACCCACCCCGCCAGCAACAGCCCCGCCGCCGCGAAAGCCAGAATCCCCGGCCGCCTGAACATTAGCTCCAGTAGGCGATGATGCATCGCCGCCAGCCGCCCGGTGTGGCCAGCCTCATGCTGGGCCACTTCGCTGAGCAGCATCCCCGCCAGCAGCGGCACGGCAAAAGCCGTGAGCAGCCAGGAGGCAAGCAACGTCGCCGCCATCGTCACGGAGAGCGCCTTGAAGAAAGCCCCAGTAACGCCTGTTAAAAACCCAAGCGGCGCGAAGACGATCAGCGTCGCCGCCGAGGAGCCCGTGAGCGGCGGCAGAAACTCCACACCCGCGCGCAAGGCCCGTCCACGCTCCGCCGCCCCGCGCCGCACGATATGCTCGATCATCACGATCACATCGTCGATCACCAGCCCCACCGAGGCCGCCAGCCCGCCCAGCGTCATGATGTTGAAGCTCATCCCTAGCAAAGAGAGCACCAGCACCGCCGCTGCCAGCGAGGCGGGCACGATCATCACCGCCAGCAACGTGATCCGCCAGCTGCGCAGAAATAGCAGCAACACCAGCGCCGCCAGCACAACGCCGATGCAAATCGCATCCCGCACCGAACTCGCAGCCGCCAGCACCAGCGTGCTCTGGTCGTACCATTTGCTCACCCGCACCCCGGCGGGCAGTTGCGGCGTGAACCCGGCCAGCGCCTGGGTGGCGGCTTTGGCTATGGCCACCATGCTGCTGCCCGGCTGCTGAAACAGCAGCACCGTCACCGCCTGCTTGCCATCAGCCGAGACGTTGAAGAATTGCGGCGCCAGGCCGTTGCGCACGGTGGCGACATCCCCGAGCCGCACCACACCGCGAGGTCCGCCGCGCAGCACGATCTGCCGAACGTCGTCCAGCCCATGCAGCGGGTTCGCCGCCATCAGCAGATAGAGCCGGTCATGATCCTCCATGCGCCCGACGGATTGCAGCACATTGGCAGCGGCGATAGCCTTCGTCACGTCATCGAGCGTGAGGTGGTACACCGCCAAACGGCGCGGATCGGCGTCCACCTCCACCTCGCTTGTTCCACCGCCCTGTACCTGCACCCGCGCCACGCCCGGCACGGCGGAGAGCAGCGGCACGAGCTGGTAGGCGGCGATGTTTTGCAGTTTCACCTGGCTCACCACAGGCGAGGTGAGGGCGAAGGCCAGGAACGGAAACACCGACGGGTCCATGCGCAGTACGGAATAATTGACCCCGGCGGGCATGGCGGGCAGTAGTTGCGCCACTGCCGCGTTTACCCCCAGCGTCGCGGCGGTCATGTCCGTGCCCCAGGCGAAGTCGATGACAATCTGCGCCGAACCGCGCGATGTGGTGGAGCTGACATCCACCACCCCAGGCACGGCGCGCGCTGCCTGCTCCAGCGGCTGCGTGACTTGCAACACCATCTGCGCCGCCGGCTGGCTGCCGGTATCGACAGTCACCCGCACGCGCGGGAAGGAGACTTGCGGGTAAAGCCCGATGGGCAGAGAGAGCGCGGCGGTAATCCCGGCCAGCGCCAACGCCGCCGCGAGCATGAGCACCGAGCGCCGGTGCCGTTCCAGCCAGAGGACCAGCCTCAATTGCCTTGTCCCGCATTGCGGGTGGCGGCGCCGTCATCCAGCCCATAGGCGCCGGAGGTCACCAGTGGCAGCGCCGTATTCAGCCCCGGCGCCAGAACAATATTGTCCCCCGCGCTTCCCAGTACATGCACAGAAACACGGTGTGCGATGCCGGCGGCATCAAGCTGGAACACGTAATCGCCCGCCTCGTCATTCTGCACCGCGTTGCGTGGCACGGCATAGCCGGTCATGCCCCCCGCCGTGATGACCGCCTTCACCGGCTCCCCTAAGGCCGCCGGGTCATTGGGGGAAAGCGTTACGTCAATCAGCCCCGTTTGCGGGTCGAGCATGGCGGCAATTTGTGTGACCTTGGCGGAGATGCTGCCGCTCGCGTTCAGCAGGGTCAGCGTTGCGGCATCACCGGGGGCTATGGTGGCGGCCACATCTTCCGGCACCCCGGCAATGGCGGCCACGCCGCAGGCCAGCTTGAACAATGGCGCTCCGGCGGACTGCGCGGCACCCGGGGCCGCGAGCACGGCGATCACAACGCCCGCACAAGGGGCGTTGATAGCCCGCGTGCCGCCCGCGCCATTCACCCGCAACGCCTTGAGATTGGCCGAGGCATCTCGCATTGCCTGGTCGGCCGCGGCGAGGTCGGCATTGGTCGCCAGATGCGATGAGAGCAACCCGGCGGTGCGCGCCCGCGCCGCTTGCGCGGCGGCCAGCGCATCCTGCGCCTTACGCAAATCCGCTACCGATTGCGCGTCCGCCGCGATGTCCGCCAGCACTTGCCCAGCGGTCACGCTCTGCCCTGCCAGCACCTCAACCCCGGTGATAATCCCGCTGGCTGGCAGATCAATCTCCCGCGCTCCACCCTCAGTAGTGATGCCGCCATAGGCGGTGACCGTGCGCGGTAATGTGGCTAAGGCCAGATGCATGGTGCTCACAGCCACGCTGGGAGCCGGGCTTGCCGGTACCAGGGCAGGCCCACGCAGGACCAGATACAGCACAACACC
>JAQUAC010000007.1 GCA_028687415.1 Acidocella sp.
GTTGAAGGTATTGAAACCCCTCACCTGATAGCGGCCAAGCTGCGAGAGCGCATGCACCTCGGAGATCGCCTCCGGCGTCCAGCGCGTGGAGCCGCCTTCCTCGTAGGAGGTAGGAATCCCGGCCGGACGGCCAGGGATCGCCCCGTCCCCGAATTTCACCAGATCTTCCGGCGCCTCGGGGAACGGGTATTGATAATTGCCGCTTAGATCATCAGCCATGCGTTTGCATCCCTGCTTTCAAAATACCAAAGGCGCTGTCCGGAAATAATGCGCCGCCAATTACGCGAGGAATCCACCAGCCCAAGCGGTTCCAGAATCGCATCAACCTCGGCAACCTGCTCAGCGGTGGGTTCCTTCACCGCTGCATCCACGCCCAGACTCTCAATTTCGCCCGCGACCCAAACCTCGCCCTGCCACAACGCATCCGCGCAAGAAGTATCGGCACCGCCAAGCGCAATGATCTTGCCTGCATGTGCCATGAACCCGGCCTGCGAACCGATCTTGCCTTCCACGACGATATTGCCGCCTTTCATCGCCACGCCGACGCGCGGCCCGGCATCGCCGCGCACATGAATGGTGCCGCCGCGCATCGCCGCTCCGGCGGACATTCCAGCATAGCCGCCAATAGTGATATGCCCGGCATCCATGCCCTCACCCGCACCCCAGCCGGCATCGCCCTCAACCGTAATAATCGCGCCCGTGTTCAGCCCACCGCAATAATATCCGACCGAACCTTCAAAGCTTATATCGACACCTTTCGGTAGGCCTATGCCTAGATTGTGGCGCGAAAGCGTATTGCGTACCAGAATGCGGTGATGCGTTTTTGCCGCCTCCTGTATCTCCTCATTCACCTCGCGGATGTGGCGCATGCCAACATCAATTTCATAATTGCTCACGCCGCCAGCTCCCCAATGCCCCAGATGCCGGTCTTGGCCGGGCCGTCATAGTTGATGATTTTCGCACCCTGCGGATACACACGGCGCAGCGCCTGCTCCTCGGTCGCCGCACAGAACGCGCCATCTTGCTGGATCGTCGCCAACGGCTTGATCGCGAAACGATCCTTGGCAAAGCCGATGCCATTGAGATCGGCAATCATGTAGGTAAACACGCCATCAATCTGTCCAATGGAATGCGTCAGCGCCTCCTGGCGCGTCATCCCCTGTTTCATCTGGTCGGAGACCCACACCGCGATCAATTCGCTATCGTTCTGGGTTAGGAAGCGGTAGCCCTGCCGCTCCAGCCGCTGCCGCCAATTATAATAATCGGTGATCTGGCCGTTATGCACGATGGCGACATCAGGAAACGGCCGCGCCCAGAACGGGTGGCTGGCATTCGGCCGCACGGCGGATTCGGTCGCCAGCCGTGCATGCCCCAGCCCGTGCGTGCCAATCATCCCGCGCACACCATGCTTCTCGGAAACTTCCCTGGCGTCTCCATCATCCTTGATGATCTCAAGCGAACGGCCCAGGGATTGCACTTCCAGCCGGTGCGAGATCGTATCCGTCTCATGCGTCCAGCGCGCCACGTCGCGCGGGTCGGTAATGACCATGCGCACGGAGTAGTGCTTGGAGCCGCTATTGTCCCAGCGCGGGTTCTCGATGAAATCCGCCCCGTGCTCTTTCAGGATATACTGGAAATCCTCCAGATCTTTGCCCAGCGCCGCACGGTCGAATCCCATCGCGCGCACCACATAGCCGGTCTCGCGCGGGATGCCGTAAATGGCAAAGCCGGTACTGTCGGAGCCGCGATGCGCCTGCGCATCCATCAACTCGACAAGATCGGTGCCGACATCACCAACCTTGCCTAATATTCGTCCTGCAATTCCACACATGCTGCTCTCCGGCTGTTCAGAGATTCAGGCCCCGCCACTTTTTTATGCGGAACCATCATTCACAACCTGTGTACCGGAGGGCTTCACCACAAACTTGACATTCTACGCCAATTTTTTAGGCTGCAACCAACCTCAACATCAGGCTGTAGCCAGAAAATTGCCTTCATCTGCAGCGCAACTCATCCCCCCACATTGGCGATTTCCAACGCCGCCTGCAGCGCTAGCCCGGTCTGCTCACTCGATTTACGACAGCAACACGTCATGTCTTTAATTACATATCCCCCGCCTACGCGGCATCAGCGCACAGAGCCTCGATCTTGGTCCATATCGCAGTGGCAAGGTTGAGATTATCGAACCGCGCGATCTGCTGCAGCCCGGTGGGCGAGGTGACATTAATTTCGGTAAGGTAATCGCCGATGACGTCGATACCCGTGAACAGTAGCCCCTGCGCCTTCAATGTGGGTCCGATGGCGGCGCAGATCTCCAGCTCGCGGGGCGTCAGCTTCGTCGGCTCCGCGCGACCGCCAGCATGCATGTTGGAGCGGGAATCCCCCTCCGCCGGCACACGGTTAATGGCACCCAGCGGCTCACCGTCAATCAGGATAATGCGTTTATCGCCCTGACGCACGGCGGGCTCATAGCGCTGTACCATCAACGGCTCACGCGAGGCGGCAAAGAACATGTCCAGCAGCGAGGCCAGATTCTCGTCATCCGGCTTGATGCGGAAGATGCCGATGCCGCCATTGCCGAATAGCGGCTTAACGATGATGTCCTTGTGCAAGGCGCGGAAATCGCGGATCGCGCCGCGGTCCCAGGCGATGAGCGTGGGCGGCATCAGCTGCGGAAAATGCGTGACCAGCAGCTTCGCCGGCGCGTTGCGCACGGCGGCGGGGTTGTTCACCACCAGCGTCTTCGGGTGGATATGCTCCAGCAGATGCGTGGCGGTGATGTAGGCCATGTCGAAGGGCGGATCCTGGCGCATCAGCACCACATCCATACCACCGAGTTCGACGACCGATTCGGGGCCAAATTCATAATGCGCGCCGGGCACGTTCTGCACCGTCACGGGCCGCACGCGCGCCAGCAGCCGAGCGCCATCCAGCCACATATGCGGCACTTCGTAATGCCAGAGCTTGTGGCCGCGCGCCTGCGCCTCCAGCATCAGCGCGAAGGTCGAATCCCCAGTGATGTCGATACCGTGCAGCGGGTCCATCTGCACGGCGATTTTCAGAACCGCCATATCGTCCTCAACTTGTTGGTTGAAAGGACGCTATCAGGAGGAGGCCGGAGGCTCCAGAGCTGCATCCGTCAGCCCGTGCTCCAGGCTCTGCATGCAGTTGGCGGGGGCATTCCCGTTATCCGGCACGGCGGAGGCAACGCGCGGCACGCCACGGGCATCCGGGTAGAGGAACAGGTTGAGCCCGCAAACCGGCGAGTGATACAGCCAGACCTGAGCGGAACCGTCCATCCGTCGCAATTCCGGCTTGCCGAACTCCGCGTCCAGCACTTGCGGCGTGGCGCCGACAAGCCCTTGTGCACTCATCGGAATAACCGGGGTGGAGGCAAACGTCTGCGGCCCCTGACTGGCGCAGCCGACAAGAGCACCGAACCCGCCGGCAACCCCAATGATTCGAAAAAATGCCCGCTGCGTCATGCAAGTCCGGAAGGTATATGTTCGGTCCCCCTATAACAAAGCCAGAGACCTTTGCCATCGGCTTTTTAATGTTCGTTAGTTTTTTTTTACTGCATCGCAAGAAAAAATTTGCCATAAACATACCAGGGCTTTGCCTTATTCATGCCTTGGTTAGTTGAGAGTCTAAGAACATGGACAAACCGTCCAACATCTAACGAGCGAGGTGCCCAAATGCACACCAACATGCTGAAGACCGAAGCCGAACTCCGCCACGCCGTTATCGACCGGCTGATCGCCGCGTCGCTCAGCGACGGCAAGCCGGCCCGCGAGGCGACCCTGGAACGTTGGCGCGCGCTGGGTATCGCACAAACCAAAACCGAGCCTTCCGCCCGCTAAATCTCGGCACTCCCATGTACCCATAAGCGGGACCGGCAGAACTCCGGCCCCGCGGCGGTAAGGGGCGGGAGACAGCGCAACCCGAATGCGCGTTTCATCATTATTGGGAAATACTCTTCTGCTCCTATATTAAGGGCTGCCGGCCATGCAGTGGCCGGCCATTCCCCGGGAGCTAAGAATGACACTGCACACCAGTACCGGTTTTCCTGTAAACCATACGGATGAGGAGTGGCGTCAGCTACTGACTGCCGAACAATATGCCGTGCTGCGTGGCCACGCGACCGAGCGGCCCGGCACCTGCGTCCTCAACCACGAGAAACGCGCCGGGCATTTCGCCTGCGCCGGTTGTGGTCAGACACTGTTCATCTCGGGTACAAAATTTGAAAGCGGCACTGGCTGGCCCAGCTTCAACGACCCAGTTGAAGGCGCTATCGGCACCTCAATAGACCGCAGCCATGGCATGATCCGTATCGAGGCACATTGCAGCCGCTGCGGCGGGCATCTGGGCCATGTGTTCGAGGACGGCCCGCCCCCCACTGGCCTGCGCTACTGCATCAACGGTGTAGCGATGAACTTCACCCCCGTTGCATAAAAAAAGGCCCTATCCTGACAACCAGGATAGGGCCTTTTTTTGTCTCTATAAGATTACTTCTGGTAGATGCTGAGAACACCATCCGAGCCGGGCTGCGAGGTCAGCGAGTTGGCGGAAACGCCATGCAGCTTAATCGTCGTGCCATCGCTCAGGTAGATATCCGTGGTCCCGGAGGAAACCGGATCAGCCTGAATGGCGGCAACAGAGGCACTGCCGGCACCGGTATCGGCGGCATCGATCAGTTTGATGAAACCGTGGTTATTGAAGTTATAGATATTATAGATGCCACCGCCTGCAGTCTCATTGCTGACGATGTTGAACAGGTTGAAGCTGGCGTTCTGCGAGCCGTAAATCGTCTCACCGTTCGAGTTACCCAGGAAGTAGGACTGTACGCCGGAACCTTCCGTGGAGATCACGCCGTTGCCGGCTGGCTGACCAAGTCCGGGATAGTTCAGGCCAACCTGGAAGAGGTTGCTGCCCGTCGTGGAGGAAGCAACCATGGTTTCCGTACCGGAACCGGCAAAAAGCTCATTCATGCCGCCGGAGGAAGCGGAGAGATAGTCGCCTTCGCCGCCGCCAACCAGCGTGACCACGCCAGTACCGCCAACCAGCGAGTTGTTACCCCCCTGACCGCCGACATAGAAGCCGCCGCCAGCGCCACCGGAAGCCGTAACGTGCGTAACCGCCGTGGTGGTGGAGGAGTCGTTCATGAACACGGCGGTATAGATGGTTGCCGCTTGGCTGGAGTTATTGATGAAGTTGAGCGTACCGCCAGCGTTGCCGTTATCCCAGTGAATGCCGACAGTCGCCGCACCGGTCGCCGTAACATTGGCGTTCGCGGCTTCGATCTGGATCACGTCATTCGCGCTGCCTTGGATCGAAACATAATCGGTGCCATTGCCGACCAGATTGATCGTGTCAGTCCCGGCGCTGTAGATTGTCTCGTTATTATCGAGACCAGCGGAATACAGCGTAATCGAGTCGGCGCCACCAGCGGCGTAAATCACGCCCGCGCCGGGGTTGGTCACCGAATAGGTCACATTGCTCAGCGCGCTGAACAGCGCCGAGGTCACGGAGCCGGTCCCATCAATGATCTCACGGTTCCCGGCAACGGTCTCGCTGCCCGGGGCTTGCACAACAATATCAGTCACACCGGGGTTAACCGTGTAGCTGCCCGATGCGAGAGCCGTGCTAACACCACCGGCGCTATCGACATTGGTGAATTCTTCGAACGTCTTGGCGCCAGGGACTGTGGCAGCGGACGAGTACACCGAACCGCCAACGATATCGTAATTCATAAACGACATCTGGCCGCTGGTAATTGAGGCAGAGATGCCATCAAGGTAGCTCTGCAGCGCGGCGTTCAGCGACCCTTGGGTGCTGGTCTCGCCTTCGAAATTGGAAGGAACGCCAAGAATCCCAGTCTGGCCATTATAGGCCCCATTGATCGTTAAAACTGCTCCGCTCATAATTCATCCCCTTGCACTTGCCACCTGAAATTAAGTGTCTACTGACGCAGTGCACCATAATCAAGAAAATACGGCGTTAAATTAATCAAATATTTGCTACATCTGATCGTAAGTACAATTTACCTCGTTTAAAATTTTTTTTTAGATTTTTTGCGCGAACGGAATAAGCCTCCGGTATTCCCGCATCGCGCCTAGGAGCAACCGCCTGCCTCCTCCAAAAAAAATTCTGATTTATTCTGAGATGTTTACGAGATTTAACGCCGTTTATCGAGGCTATTCTCCTGACAACTCCCGGCGGCGGCGATCCAACTCCTCGTTGTAACGGCGCAGGGCATACTGCTCCGTTAGCAGACCTAACACTTGCCGCGTCTCCGGCCCATCCAGCACCGCCAGCGCATCCGCCTCCGCCTCCTCAAAGACACCCAGCGCCTCCTTCACGCTCATCCCCGGCAGCAGAAAATACTTAGCATGGCGGAGAATCGCCGCCACGCTCCGCCCTTCCCCGGTCACAGTGAACGCTTCCGCCGGATAGGCGATACCCGCATAGCGCCCATTCTCATCAGTCACGATGACGCGCTGCGTGGCCCCCAGCGGCACTTCCTGACGGAAGGCGGCCAGACTCATCTGCTGCTGCACTGTCATCGGCGCCGCGCGCATCATCCGCCCCACAGTCAAGGAGTGGATCCACCCCACATCCACCGCCGACCGGATCTGCTCACCGCGCAGATGAAAGCGCCAAGTGGCGAAGGAATAGCCAAAGAGCCGCCGCACGGTGATGGTGGCAGCTATGGCGGCGGTCAGCACGGCCATTGTCACGGAGAAGTTCTCCGTGCTCTCCAACGCCAGAAAGGTCATGGTCAGCGGCCCGCCGACGATGGCCGCCGCCAGCCCGCTCATCCCCACCACGGCATAAAATCCAGCGGGCATATGGCTGACAAAGGGCAGCACGCCCATGATCCCCCCAAACACCTTGCCGAATAGTGCACCCAGGAACAGTGAGGCGAAGAACAACCCGCCCCGGAACCCTGCGCCTATGGAAAACGCCGAGGCGATGGATTTAGCCAGCAATATCCCCAGCACGACCAGAAAGGGAAAGCTCACATCTATATATGTATGCAGGGCCGAATGGCCGGAGGACATGGCCTTGGGCGTGAGGCAGCCGAGCAGCCCCACCACCAGCCCGCCCAAAGCGGGCCGCGCCCAGAAGGGGATGTTCGAGCGGCGGAACATGGCCTCGATGAGCGTGACACCGCGCATGATGACAATACCCGCAAGCCCGCAGGCGATTCCCTCGATAATCACGATGCCATATTCGTCATGCGGCACACTGGCCGGCAGCGTCACGGCCAGTGGCGGCGTCGCCCACCCCAGCACCTGCACGGTAAGCGTGCCGGCCAGCGCCGCAATCACGACAAACGGCAGCGTGGCGATGGAATACACGCCAATGATCAGCTCAATGCCGTAAAACGCCCCGCAAAGCGGCGCATTGAACGCCCCGCCTATGGCTGCCGCCGCCCCGCACCCCACCAGCACACGCAAATCGTTCCGGCGCAGGCTGAAACTCTGCCCCAGCCAGGAGGCGACTCCCGCCCCGAACTGGGCATAACCGGCCTCCATGCCCACCGAGGCGCCAACGCCGTTGGACCAGGCCGTCTGCGCCGCCACCACCAGTGAATCCACGAGCGACATGCGCCCGCCATAAAGCGCGTTGGCCTCAATCGGGTCCACAAGGTTCCGCGGCCGCAGCTTCGCCAGCGCCCACATGCTCGCCCCCAGCACCAGCCCGCCCAGCACGGGCACGAGAATGGCCCGGCGCGGATCAAGAAACGGGGCTTCAGAAAGCCCCTGCCCCGCCGGCAGCGCGAACAGCGCGATATGCAACCTCACGGTAATTGCATTGATAAGCACCACGCCAAGCCCGCCGAACACGCCCACCACGGCGGCAAGCATGGCCAGCCACACCTCATCCGCCCGCACCAGCGCGCGCAACAGCCTGGGCGCCTGCAACAGCGCGGAATTTCCACGGGCCTGGCTCACAGGCTCACTGTTGCCTCGCCCCGGCATAGGCTAACAAGCACCATGCCGGATATTTCTGCCCCGCTCCCGCCGTTACGGGACATCATCAAGCAATTCGACCTGCGGGCCGACAAATCCCTCGGCCAACACTTCCTGCTAGACCCGGATCTACTGGCACGGCTGGTGGCCGCCGCCGGCGACCTCACCGGGCTCAACGTGGTAGAAATTGGCCCCGGCCCCGGCGGACTCACCCGCGCCCTGCTGGCAAGCCAAGCCACACATGTCACGGCCATTGAGTTCGACCCGCGCGCCGTCTCCGCCATCACCGCGTTGGCTGCCACCACCGACCGGCTGACGATCATCCACGGCGATGCGATGAAGGCGGATTTGCCTGCGCTAGTGCCCGCCCCGCGCGCCATCGTCGCCAACTTACCTTATAATATAGGCACGCTGCTGCTGGTGCGCTGGCTGGAGCAGGCGGCCGAATACCGCTCCATGACGCTGATGTTCCAGCTTGAGGTCGCCGCGCGCATCTGCGCCGCGCCGGATAGCGGGGCTTACGGGCGGATCTCCGTGCTCAGCCAATGGCTGGGCGAAACCGACATGGCCATGCACATCCCCGCCAGCGCATTCGCCCCGCCGCCCAAGGTGGACTCGGCCCTGGTACGGCTAGTGCCGCGCGCGGTGCAACCCTCGCTCAAAGAGCTGCGGACCATGGAGCGGCTGACGGCGGCGGCTTTCGGCCAGCGCCGGAAAATGCTGCGCGGCTCACTGAAGGGCCTCGGCGGCGCGGAATTGCTGGAACAGGCCGGAATCGCGCCCGAGCGCCGGGCGGAGACACTGAGCGTGGCCGAGTTCGAAACCCTCATGCACACGCTCCTGGCGCGGGAAGCGGCTTAGGCTTCCCCCACCAGCGCCTTCGCGAACTCCCCGGCATCAAACTCCCGCAGATCGGCGATTTGCTCGCCCGTGCCCACGGCGTGGATCGGCAGCGAAAATTTCTCCGCCAGCGCCACCACGATGCCGCCGCGCGCCGAGCCATCCAGCTTGGTCACGATCAGCCCGGAGAGATCGACCATCTCCTTGAAAATCCCCACCTGCGTCACCGCGTTCTGCCCAGTGGTGGCGTCCAGCGTCAGCAGCGTGGCATGCGGTGCGGTGGGGTCCAGCTTACGGATCACGCGGATGATTTTCCGCAGCTCCTCCATCAGTGCCGTCTTGTTGTGCAGCCGTCCGGCGGTGTCGATCAGCAGCACATCCGCGCCAATTTTTTGCGCGCGGGAGAGCGCGTCATGCGCCAGTGAGGCCGGGTCGGTATTCGCGGGCGCGGTGACGACCTCCACGCCCGAGCGCGCCCCCCACACCTGCAACTGCTCCACCGCTGCGGCGCGGAACGTATCCCCCGCCGCCAGCACGGAGGTCAGCCCCGCCTCCTTATAGCGCGCCGCCAGCTTGCCGATGGTCGTGGTCTTGCCCGCCCCGTTCACCCCGGTCATCAGGATCACGTATGGCTTCTTCGCCGGGTCCACCACCAAAGGCTGCGCCACCGGGGCGAGAATCTTCGCGATCTCCGCCGCCAGCGTCTCGCGGATTTCCTCGCTCGTCACTTCCTTGCCAAAGCGGGTGGAGCGGAAGCTCTTGATCACCTTCGCCGCCACGGCGGGGCCAAGATCAGCGGCGATCAGCTGCTCCTCCAGCTCCTCCAACGCTTCATCATCTAGCTTGCGCTTGGTGAAGGTGGCGGTAATGCTCTCGGTCAGCTTCGAGGCACTGCGCGACAGCCCAGATTTCAGCTTGGAAAAAAACGCGGATAAAGCCATTACACAATCTCCGGCAGCACGCCGGCAAAGGCGGTTTCGGCCGGGCCGCGCATCAGCACATGCCCGTCCTCCCGCCAGGTAATCAGCAACTCCCCGCCATCCATGGCCACCACTGCCCGGCGCCCGGTCAAGCCCCGGCGGTGCGCGTTCACCAGCGCGGCACAGGCCCCCGACCCGCAGGCAAGCGTCAGCCCCGCCCCGCGCTCCCACACCCGCAGGCGAATACGCTCCCGGCTTTCCACCTTGGCGAAACCGATATTGGCGCGCTCGGGGAAAAGCCGGTGTGTCTCCAGCTTCGGCCCCAGCGTCTCAATGGGCAGATGCGCGAAATCATCAATAAAGAAGGTGGCATGCGGATTGCCCATGGAGCAGGCGGCGGGATCGGAAACCGGCCCCAGCGCCAATGGCAGATGCAGCGTATCCGCCTCATTGCTCAGCGGAATTTCCTCCCACCCGGTACGCGGCGCGCCCATATCCACCTCCACTAACCCAGGCCCGAGGATCTCGGCATGCAGCAGCCCGGGAATGGTGCGGTTATTAATCTCCCGCGCCCCGCTCTCCTCCGCCAGCAGCGCCGCAACGCAACGCGTGGCGTTGCCGCATGCGCCCGACTCGGTGCCGTCAGCATTCAGGATGCGCATGAACGCATCCGCCCCGTCCTCATCCGGTTCGATGATGATCAGCTGGTCACAGCCCACGCCAATGCGCCGGTCCGCAATATGGCGAACCGCGGCGGCAGGCAGGTTGAGGGGGGCGGCACGGCCATCCAGCACGACGAAATCGTTACCGGCGCCGTGCATTTTAATGAAAGGAAGAGACATGGCGCGCAAATTAGCGCGCCACGCCGAAGGCGGCAAACGCGCCTTAATACATTGAAGACGTGACAGACCGCAGATGCCGCTCTTCCAGCGCCCGGCCCGTGCCCAGCGCCACGCATTGCAGCGGGTTCTCAGCCACCATCACCGGCAGCCCTGTGGAAACGCGCAGCACTTCGTCCAGCCGGTGCAGCAGCGCGCCGCCGCCGGTGAGCACGATGCCCTTGTCCACGATATCAGCGGCCAACTCCGGCGGCGTGTTCTCCAGCGCCACCTTGATCGCCTCGACGATCTGCCCCACGGGTTCCGCCAGGCTCTCGGCAATCTGCCGCTGCGTCACGGTCACTTCACGCGGCACGCCGTTGATCAGATCGCGCCCCTTCACGAAGCGGCTCGGCCCGTCATCATTGCTGTCCATCCAGGCCGCGCCGATGTCCATTTTGATCCGCTCAGCCGAGCTTTCGCCGATGAGCAGGTTAAAGGCACGGCGGATATAGGAGATGATGGCTTCGTCCATCTTGTCCCCGCCCACGCGCACTGAGCGCGCATACACAATGCCGCCCAGCGAGATCACCGCAACCTCGGTGGTGCCGCCGCCAATATCCACGATCATCGAACCGGACGGCTCGGTCACGGGCAGGTTTGCACCAATCGCGGCGGCCATCGGCTCCTCAATCAGCAGCACCTTGCGCGCCCCGGCGGACTCGGCGGATTCCTGAATCGCGCGGCGCTCAACGGCGGTGGAGCCGGAGGGCACGCAGATGATGATAAGCGGCGAGGCCGGGCCGCGATGATTATGCACCTTGCGGATGAAGTGCTTGATCATCTCTTCCGCAACCTCGAAATCCGCGATCACGCCGTCCCGCAGCGGGCGGATGGCCTGGATGTTGCCCGGCGTGCGCCCCAGCATCAGCTTGGCGTCCTCACCCACGGCCAGCACGTGCTTGCGGCCCTTCACATCCTGAATCGCCACCACGGAGGGCTCGGCGAGCACAATGCCCCGGCCCTTCACGTAGACCAGCGTGTTCGCGGTGCCGAGATCAATCGCCATGTCGGCCGACATCAGACCGAGAAGTTTGGAAAACATCAAAACCCTTTCCGGAGCCGGGCTTCATCGCCACGGCCGCCCTTGCCGCCAATCGAAACCTATGCCGCCATTGCAGGCATCGCGCTGGGCTTACAGCCGCCGCCGCCATGGAGCAAGCCTGGAAATGCCCTGGAAACACCACAATCCCCGTCTTATACTGCGAAATTCAACGATGACAGGGCGATGTCAAAATGCGTGTTAAGCTCAAGCCGGCGATCCTCCGTCTCCCGCCTGCCTTAACCCTCGACAGGTCAGGCCCATAGTCAGGATGCGCATACACCTTCCCGCGCCGCCCACACACGCTCAACCTTGGCAAACCTCACATCGGTGAATGGATAGGACGTGAAGCAATTGTAATGACGCATTTCCTCGTGCCATCATGACTTGCATCTTCATCGCCTCTCCCCAAAAACCCACTTGAACCAAACTTAAGGAGTTCAACCATGCTGCGTAAACTCACAACCGGCCTCGTGCTTGCCGCTTCGCTCGCCTCCCTCACCGCCTGTGGTGACACCGCCGGCCAGCGCGCGCTCTCCGGTGGCGCCATCGGCGCTGGCGGCGGCGCCATCATCGGTGCCGCCACGGGCTTGGGCGCCGGTACCGGTGCTCTTATCGGCGGTGGCGCCGGTGCCCTCACCGGTGCCGCCACCAACAAGCGCCAGATCAATCTCGGGAACTAAGCCTCTCGTGGAGCAAGACCAAGGGGAACACCTCCTTGGCCTTGCTCCACGCAAATTAAAAAAGGGACCCTCAACGGGTCCCTTTTTTAGTCTGAAATCGCGAATTTCAAGGACTCGGCGCTTGGTGGGAGCCAGGGGACACGCCCCTGGCCTTACGCCGCCGGGCTTATTCCCCCGCGATGGCGCTGGCGATGTGCCGCACGAAAGCAGCGGGGTCTTCAGGCAGATCGCCTTCCTGCAGCTTGGCGAGATCAAGCAGCAGCCCCGCCTCGGTGGCGATATCCTCCCGCTTGCCTAACGCCTGCACGAGCTTATGGGCGGGATTGATTTCCAGCTTCGGCGGCAAACCGAAGACCGGGCGCCCGGCGCGGCGCAGCAAGCGCTGCATGGCCAAGTCCGGCCCGCCCTCTGCGGCAACGAGCATCGCCGGGCTGTCCTTAAGCCTCGACGAAACGGCAACGCCCGAGACCTTGCCCTCCAGCGCCTTCTCCAGCTTCTCGCACAGCGCCTTCACATCCTCGGTCACATCGCCAGTTTCAAACAGCTTACCGGCCTGAGAGACGCTGACCAGCTTCTTTTCTTTGTACGTGCCCAGCCGCCCCGGCCAGAACGCGTCAATCGGGTCGCCCAGCAGCAGCACCTCGAACCCCTTCTCCGCGAAGCCCTCAAGCTGCGGCGAGGTTTTCAGGTTCGCGGCATCCCCCGCCAGATAGTAGATCTCCGTCTGCCCCTCCGGCATGCGGGCGATATACTCGTCCAGCGTCACCGCCTCTTCCTTGGTGGAGTCAAAGCGCAGCAACGCCGCGATATCAGCGGCATGGCCGGTATCCTCGTAGATCCCCTCCTTCAGTACCGCGCCAAAATTCTCCAAAAAGCCCTTGAAGCTTTCCGTGTCCTTCGCCTTGGCCTTCAGCTCGGAGAGCACGCGGTTGACCAGCGCCTTGCGGATTTTGTCCAGCACCGGGGTCGCCTGCAAAATCTCGCGGCTGACGTTCAGGGGCAGGTCTTCCGTGTCCACCACACCCACCACGAAGGACAGCCAATGCGGCAACAGCTTCGCCTCGTCGGTGATGAACATCCGCTTCACGTGAAGCCGCACCTTCGAGTCGCGCGTCTCCTCCATCGGCATGAAGGGCTTCGAGGACGGGATGAACAGCAGCGCCGAGAATTCCAGCGTGCCTTCCGCTCGCCAATGAATCGTCGCCCACGGCTCATCGAAATTATGCCCCACATGGCGGTAGAAATCCGCGTAGTCCTCGGGCGTGATCTCACTGCGGGACTTGCGCCACAGCGCCTTGCCCTCGGTCACGGGCTCGAACTTGCCGTCCTCCTCAAGCTCAATCGGCAGCGCGATATGGTCAGCCCATTTACGGATGATGGTCTTGATCCGCAGCGGTTCCAGATACTCTTCCGCCTCGGGCTTGATGTGCAGAATAATGGTCGTGCCCGGTTCCGCCCGCTCGGCGGATTTCAGCGTGTACTGGCCCTTACCGGCTGAAGCCCATTCCCAGGCCTCGTCATGCCCAACCTTGCGGGAGATCACCTCCACCGCGTCCGCCACCATGAACGCCGAGTAAAACCCCACGCCGAATTGGCCGATCAGGTTCGGGCGATCCTCCGGCGTCTTTTCCGCCAGCTGGGCCGCAAAGGCCGAGGTGCCGGAGCGCGCAATGGTGCCCAGATGGTCCGCCAGCTCCTCCTTGGTCATGCCAATGCCGGAATCTTCAATGCGGATGGTCTGCCCCAGCCTATCCACCGAGATCCTGATCGCGGGATTCGCCGGCAGCGCCAAGGTCTCATCCGAAAGAGCGAGGAAGCGGCGTTTATCCGTGGCGTCGGCCGCATTTGCCACCAGCTCGCGCAAGAAAATCTCGCGGTCAGAGTAGAGCGAATGTACCACCAGATCGAGCAGCCTGCCGACCTCGGTGCCGAAATTCCGTGTTTCTTCAGTCATGCGATCCTCATTTCTGCACCGGACAATCTACATGCCCAACCGCCCCTGGCCAAGAGGGCACAGTATGGCTGGCAACGCGCGAAAGCTGCTGTTAATGGTGCGCCGAACCCCCCTGACTTGGAGCGTCACATGGCCCTCAGCGCCACCTTCACCCGCCTGCCCCGGACCGATCTGGCCGAGCTCGTCACCGCCGCCAGCGACGACGACCCCCAGGCCTTCCAGGCATTCCTTGCCGCCAACGGCACCTCCGTCGTCGAGTTCGACTATGACGGCGACATCTTCTCCGTGCTGTTGCCCATCCTCTCGGACGATTACGATATCGACCTGGAAGCCAGCGAGAACGAAGCCGTGGCCGACATCGCCGAAGCTACGGAAACCCTGGTCTTCATCCTCACCCAGGAAGACCAGGACAAATACCTCGCCAAGCTCGACCCGGATAATTTCGACGAGGAAGAACTCGCCGACGCCCATGAGGACTTCACCGAGGAAGAAAACGACGAAGCTGGCGAAGCTATGCTCGCGGGCGTCTCGGCACTGCATCAGGCGCTGGGCGAAACCGATGCCGGGCACATCGTCGTGGTGACTGTGGGATAGAATTTAAGGCCAGGGGCACTGTCCCTTGGCCGCCCGCCAAGGGCCAAGCCCTTGGAACACACGTTCACCCCCCTTGCGGGCCACTGTTTCCAATCCGGATAGATTTCTTCAAGGTTCCGCCTTGAACGGGCCCCCGGAGCAGCGCCCCAGGTCTTCCCCTACCCCAAAGCCCCCTGACGCAGCCGCGCCGGTATCAGCCCGCCCAAGCGCTCGGCGGCGGCGTGGCGGAGCTTGCCGATACGGCCAATGCCCGCGAGACGGCGGTCGAGGAAGGCGAGGGTGTTCTCGGAGTCGGGCGAGGTGTCGTTCAGCCAGTAGAGCAGCGTGGCGAGGTACACGGCCCCCAGGCTTGCGCGCTTGGTATACCAGGAGAAATCGGCGGATTTGTCCCCGGCGGCATACCAGATGGCATCAGTGCTGGCGGCCACGATCCGCGCCAGGCGCGGCGCTTGCAGCGGCAGGCTCAGCCAAGCGAAGGCGCGGCGGATGGCCTCCTTATCGCACGCTGTTTGCTCCAGCCGCAGGGCCAGCACGGCGCGTACGCGGGCGGTCAGGCGCTCAGTTTCCAGCCCAGCAGCGCGCGCGGCCTCTATCATGCGGTCATCGGCAAGAGCGAAATAGGCTTCGATCATCTCCCCGCCACCGGCAAACACCAGCGCCGCCTCCGCCGGGTCGCGCCCAACCTCCGCCAGCGCATGACCCAAAGCCTTGTGGGTCCAGCCCTCAAAGGCGACATGGGGCACCAGCGCGTCGAGCAGTTGGGCGGTTTCATCGTCGATATGCATCAAATCGTCTCCGGCAATGGCGCGGGGTGGCGCTCCAACTCCTCATTATAGCCGAAATACCGGAAATCCTCCATCCGCATCGGATAGAGCACGCCGTCCAGATGATCCGTCTCATGCTGCACCACCCGCGCCGCGAAACCGGTGAGGGTTTCCTCGAACCCCGTGCCATCCGCGTTCAGGCCGGTGAGGCGGATGGCGGCATAGCGCGGCACGGCGGCGCGCAGACCGGGGATGGAGAGGCACCCCTCCCACCCCAGCACCATGACCGAGTCGAGCGGCGTGATCTCGGGGTTAATGACTGCGCGCAGCGGCAACGCCCGCCCCGTATCGCTGCGCGTGGCGGGCACATGGAACAAGAACAGGCGCAGGCTGCTATATACTTGCGGCGCCGCCAGCCCCACGCCCCCGGCATCGGCCAGAGTCTCGGTCATATCCGCCAGCAGGCGCCGAATCTCGGGCACCGTGGGGTCTTCCACCATGGCCGCGCGGGCGAGCAAAACCGGGTGCCCCATGCGAGCGATTTTGAGAATTGCCATATTTGCATGATTGCAACAGCAGAAATGATTTGGCGATAGCGAAATCTATGCTATAGCCCGCCTCAGTTTGCGGACCCGGCCTTAATTGGCCGCGTTTCGCGCTTGGTTTTTTGTCAATCTTTTTCTATGTGGAGCAGGCGGCCCAGTGCAAGTTCTCGTCCGTGATAATAACGTCGATCAGGCGCTGAAGGCGCTCAAGAAGAAGCTTCAGCGCGAGGGCGTGTTCCGCGAGATGAAGCTTCGCCGCCACTATGAAAAGCCCTCCGAGCGCCGCGCTCGCGAAGCTGCCGAGGCCGTGCGCCGCGCCCGCAAGATGGAGCGTAAGCGCATCGAGCGCGAAGGCTTCTAAAACCTTTTCAAAAGGTTACCCGTTTAAAGAAGCCGTGGATGCGCCTGCACCCACGGCTTTTTGCTGTCTGGGGCTTCACCCCTTCTGCAACACCAGCACAAAACTCCCATCCGCCTGGGGCAAAAGATCCAGCGGGTCATGCCCCTGGTCCGCCGCGGCACGGGGCACGTTGCGCAGCGGGTCCTCGCCGCGCAACCGCACCAGCAGAATCTCCCCCGTCTGCATTGTGTCCAGGGCAAGACGGGTGCGCACGAACGTCATCGGGCAGGTCTCCGCCGTAATATCGATGGCTTTATCATGCGCTGGCAGGCCGGATAATGGCATAGCTATCCTCACATAAGGCTGGACCGGAACAAAAACTTGGGCCACAAGGCACGGCGATGGATATAAGCATCGAGCGCCTGTGCATAGAGAACGGGCTGAAGATGACAGGACCGCGCCGGGTCATCGCGCGTGTATTGTCTGAGGCAACCGACCACCCGGATGTGGATGAGCTGCACCGGCGGGCGAACCGCGTCGACAGCAAAATTTCGCTGGCGACCGTGTCTCGTACCGTACGCCTGCTGGAGGCCAAGGGCATTCTTGCCCGGCGGGACCTCGGCAGCCGGCGCGCGCGCTACGAGCCCAGCGGCGAGCGCACCCATTTCCACTTGGTGGATAAAGACAGTGCCACTGTGGTGGAGTTCTCCTCACCGCAGGCCGAAGCCCTGCTGCGCGAGATCGCGGCGAGCCAGGGCTTCGAGGTCGACGTTATCAAAATCGAGTTGTTCGGCCGGCGGATGGCTAAATGAACCAGAGCGTGATCCCCGAATTGCCGCGCTTTACCGTGGGCAATGCCGCCCCCGGTTTTCCTGAGCTGCGCGCGGGCAATCTCGGCGTGCGCCTGGCTATTTCAGCGGCGGAGCTGGATGCCGTACAGGCACTGCGCTACCGCGTGTTCTATGAAGAGATGGGCGCGAAGCCGGATGCCGCAACCGCGGCGTCGCAGCGCGATGCCGATGAGTTTGACGCCATCGCCGACCATCTGCTGGTGGTGGACCACGATTTGGGCGAAGGCGCGAACAACGTCGTCGGCACCTACCGGCTCATCCGCCAGGAGGCAGCGGAAAAATTCGGGCGCTATTATTCAGAGAGCGAGTACGATATCTCGGCTCTGAAGCGCTTCCCCGGCACCAAGCTGGAGCTGGGCCGCAGCTGCACCGCCACGGCCTACCGTTCGCGCGCCGCCATGCAACTGCTCTGGCGCGGCATCGCGACCTATGTTTTCCACTATGGCATCGACCTGATGTTCGGCTGCGCCAGCCTCTCGGGCACCAACCCCGAGGCGCTGGCCGAGGAACTCACCTACCTCGCCGCCCACCATATGGCCCCCGAATCCATCCGCCCGCGCGCACTGCACGACCGCTATGTGGAAATGCGTCGGCTCGACCCCGCCGGCATCGACCCCAAACAAGCATTGATGCGTCTGCCGCCTCTGGTAAAAGGCTATCTTCGCCTTGGCGGTTTCGTCGGCGATGGCGCGGTGATCGATAGCCAGTTCAACACCACCGACATCGCCATCGTGGTCCAGACCGACCTGGTGACAGATAAATATTACCGGCACTATGAGCGGGAAGCCCGCTAAAGTGCGATTTAGGCCGCGCGCGGAAAACGCCCGGCCATAGAGGAACCCAGAATGGCCGAAGATGATCTGAACGTGACAGAATCGCTGTTGCCCTATGACGATTGGACACAGGACGCACTGCGCCAGGTTGTGGTAAGCGCGATCCGTCATGTCGCGCAAACCGGCTTACCAGGCGAGCACCATTTCTACATCACGTTCAAGACCGCCTATCCCGGCGTGTCCATTCCCGACCGGCTGCGCGTGCAGTACCCGGAGGAAATGACGATCGTGCTGCAGCACCAGTTCCATAGCCTGAGCGTGAATGATGACGGCACCGTTATGTCCGTCGGTCTCTCCTTCTCCGGCATCCCCAGCACGCTCATCATCCCCATTGCCGCCATCAGCAGCTTCGCCGACCCTGAAGTACGCTTTGGCCTGCAATTCGAGGTCACGGTGCCCGAGCCGGTGAAGGTGGCCGATATCCCCGCTCCGGAGGGTGATGACGCCCCCTCCCGCCCAAACGATGGCCCCGCCGATGTGGTGAGCCTGGATGCTTTCCGTAGACGACAGAAAGACTGAAACCATGAATGCAGAGACAAAGCGCAGCCCCGGTTTTGCCTATTCGCCGATGTTCCCGCTCGGCGAGGACACGACGAAATACCGCAAGCTAGACATTGCCGGTGTTTCGACCATCGAGGTTGATGGCAAGACCGTGCTGAAAGTAAGCGCCGACACGCTCTCCGAACTCGCCTTCGCCGCGTTTCACGATGTCTCGCATCTGCTGCGCCCGGCGCATCTGGCGCAGCTCGCCAAAATTCTGCAAGACCCCGAAGCCAGCGAGAACGACCGCTACGTGGCGCTGGAATTCCTGAAGAACGCCACCATCGCCGCCAAGGGCGTGCTGCCCATGTGCCAGGATACCGGCACGGCGCTGGTGTTCGGCAAAAAAGGCCAGCGCGTCTGGATTGAGGGCAACGAGGAAGAAGCCTTCTCCTGGGGCGTGCACCGCACCTATACCGAGACCAACCTACGCTACAGCCAGATGGCCCCGCTCTCGATGTTCGAAGAGAAAAACACCGGCGACAACCTGCCGGTGCAGTTCGACATCATGGCCTCGCCCGGCGACTACCATGCCGATGAGTTCCTGCTCCAGTTCATCGCCAAAGGCGGCGGCTCGGCCAACAAGACCTATCTGTACCAGGAAACCCGCGCGACGCTGACGCCGGAGAAAATCTACACCTTCCTGGAAGCCAAGATCAAAACCCTCGGCACCTCCGCCTGCCCGCCTTACCATCTCTGCATCGTCATCGGCGGCACCTCCGCCGAGCTGAACCTGAAGACGGTGAAGATGGGCTCGACCAAGTATTACGATGCCCTGCCCACCACCGGCGACCGCACGGGCCACGCCTTCCGTGACCTGGAAATGGAGCAGAAGGTGCTGGAGATCAGCCGCAAGATCGGCATCGGCGCGCAGTTTGGCGGCAAATATTTCTGCCACGATGTCCGCGTCATCCGCCTGCCCCGCCACGGCGCCTCCCTGCCCATCGGCATCGGCGTCTCCTGCTCGGCGGACCGGCAGATCAAGGCCAAGATCACCAAGGAGGGCGTGTTCCTCGAACAGCTGGAGAC
>JAQUAC010000008.1:0-8449 GCA_028687415.1 Acidocella sp.
CTGCCGACGATCGAAGATGTGTGTGAGGGGGGCGTGGCGCTGATGCCGATGATCGGCCGGGCGCGGCTGCTGCGCAGTTGGGGCGGGATCATGGACATGACGATGGATGGTTCGCCGATCATCGACAAGACGCCGGTGAAGAATCTCTTTATCAATGCAGGCTGGTGTTATGGCGGGTTCAAGGCGACGCCTGCCTCGGGCTATTGCTTCGCGCATCTCATCGCGAATGAAGAGCCGCATGCAGTTGCGGCCGCGTACCGGCTGGACCGCTTCGCCGAAGGTAAACTGATTGACGAAAAGGGAGTCGGCGCGCAGCCGAATCTGCACTGATGCGTATTCCCTGTCCCCATTGCGGTACGCGCGGCGTGGAAGAATTTCTGTACACTAGCGATGCCTCGGTAACGCGCCCGCAAGATGGCGGTGCCGTACCCACGCAGGAATGGATTGATTACGTGTATATACGCGATAATTTGAAAGGCCCACGCCGTGAGTACTGGTACCACAATGCCGGTTGCCATGCCTGGCTTGTGGTCACGCGTAATGTTGCAACGCATGAAATTCTGTCGGTGGAATTGCCATGAGCGGGTATCGTTTGCCCACGGGTGGGCTGGTTGATCGCCGTAAGCTCGTAACGTTCAAATTCGATGGCAAGAGCTATCAGGGTTATGCCGGTGATACGCTGGCGGCGGCACTGCTCGCCAATGGCGTGAAACTTGTGGGCCGCAGTTTTAAATATCACCGCCCACGAGGGATTCTCTCGGCTGGTTCAGAGGAGCCGAATGCGCTGGTGGAGCTGCGCACTGGTGCCTATCGGGAGCCCAATACGCGGGCCACGATGGTGGAGATTTTCGACGGGCTGGAGGCGATGAGCCAGAACCGGTTCCCGTCGCTGAAGCTCGATGTATTGGCGGTGAATAATCTGCTCTCGCCGTTCTTTGCGGCTGGGTTCTATTATAAAACCTTTATGTGGCCAGCGAAGTTTTGGGAGAAGCTCTACGAGCCAATGATTCGCCGCGCGGCGGGCCTTGGTCGCGCGGCTGGTTTGCCTGATCCGGATACCTACGAGAAAAGCACCGAATTCTGTGACGTTCTGGTGATTGGCGCGGGGGCTTCAGGCATCGCGGCGGCGCGCGCGGCGGCGGCTACGGTAAGGCGCGTGATTTTGTGCGATGAACCTGCGGCACTTGAAGCTGCAAATCTTCCAGAGAACGTGGTCTTCCTGCCGCGCACAACGGTATTTGGAGTTTATGACGGCGGCAGCTATGCCGCGCTGGAACGCCTGACCGATCATTTGCCCGTGTCCTCAGCGCCAAGGCAGCGGCTGATCAAGATCATTGCTGGGCGCAGTGTGCTTGCCACGGGTGCGCTTGAGCGGCCGATGGTGTTTGGGCACAACGATCTGCCGGGCGTGATGCTGGCGGGCGCCGTGGCCACTTACGTGACGCGGTATGGCGTGGCCCCTGGGCGCAATGCCGTGCTGTTCCTGAACAACGATGACGCGGCGGCGCTTATTCCTATTCTCTCCAGTGCCGGTATGCAGATTTCCGGGATTGTTGATTCCAGGCCGGAGAGCAGTGATGAGGTACATCGCCTGGCGCGGCAGGCGAATGTGCCGGTATTTGCCGGTGCCGTTATTGCCCGTGCCCTTGGCACGCTGGCCGTGCGCGGGGCGGAGATCCGCCTGCATAATGGCAGCTCTTTGCACATTGCCTGCGATCTGATTGCCTCCTCCGGTGGCTATAACCCGAATGTCGCGTTGACTTCGCATTTTGATGGACGACCGGTATGGGATGAGCGCATTGCCAGCTTTATTCCGGGCAAGCTGCCGCTGGGCATGAGCGCGGTGGGTAAGGCGGCTGGGCAGGGGCTGAACGCTAACATTCAGCCGCATTGGCATTCCGGTATTCTTCCGGGAAAATCCTTTGTCGATTTTCAGAACGACGTGACTGTGAAGGATATCAAGCTCGCGAAGCAGGAGGGGTTTGTCTCGGTCGAGCATCTGAAGCGTTACACCACGCTCGGCATGGCGACCGATCAGGGTAAGACAGCGAATGTGAATGCGCTGGCGATTCTGGCGGAGGCAGCGGGTAAGACCGTGCCAGAGACGGGCACGACGCGCTTCCGTCCGCCTTACACGCCGGTGGCGCTTGGCGCTCTTGCCGGGGCGCATAAGGGGAAGCATTTCAAGCCCACGCGTTTGGCACCGACGCATGAGTTTTCAAAAGACCAAGGCGCTATCTTTGTCGAAGTTGGGTTATGGCTGCGCGCGCAATACTATCCGCGCACTGGTGAGGATTGGCTCGCCGCGGCGACGCGCGAGGTACGTACGGTGCGCGAGCATGTCGGGATTTGTGATGTAACGACGCTGGGCAAGATTGATATCCAGGGGCCGGATGCGGCAAAGTTCCTCGAACGTGTCTATACGAATAGTTGGACTAATCTCGCTGTTGGGCGCGTGCGTTATGGGCTGATGCTGCGCGAGGACGGCATGGTGATGGATGACGGCACCACTGCCCGCCTGGGTGAGACGCATTTTGTGATGACCACCACCACAGCAAATGCGGCGAAGGTGATGCAGCACATGGAGTTCTGTGCACAGGTATTGTGGCCAGAGCTGGACGTGTCGTTCATCTCCGTCACCGACCAGTGGGCGCAGATTGCTGTGGCGGGGCCTGACGCGCGCCGTGTAATTGAAAAGCTTGTCGATGCACCTTTCAGTGTTTCGAACGAAGCGTTTCCCTATATGGCGGCGGCGGAGCTTACGATTTGCGGCGGCACTCAGGCACGGCTGTTCCGTATCTCCTTCTCCGGTGAACTGGCCTATGAAATTGCCGTGCCGGCACGCTACGGAAATGCACTGGCAGCCAAACTTATGGAGGCGGGCGAAGCGTTTGGTATTGCGCCTTATGGAACGGAAGCGCTGGGTATCATGCGTATTGAGAAAGGTCATGCCGCCGGACCTGAGCTCAATGGTCAGACCACGGCGCATGATCTTGGTCTTTCCAAGTTGCTTTCGAAGAAGAAAGATTTCATCGGTCGTGCTCTGGCTGCCCGCCCAGCGCTTACCAACCCTGCGCGGCCCACGCTGGTTGGGCTCAAGCCCGTGGATGGTGTAACCTTCCTGCGCGCTGGAAGTCATCTTCTGCCCGTGGGCGCGCCGGCAAATGCGGCGAACGACCAGGGGCATGTGACTTCCGCTGCGCGTTCCCCCTCGCTGGGGTACCCGATCGCGCTGGCGCTTCTGGTTAATGGCCCCGCCCGCATCGGCGAGACGATCCGTGTCTATGACCCCGTGCGCAATGGCGACACGCTGGCCGAGATTGTTTCCCCTGTGCATTACGATCCTTCAGGGAGCTGCCTACATGCTTGACATTTCGCTCCCCGCGCTCGCGGCCTCGGATTGCTTCCGGCCGCTGCCTCTGCGTCAGATATTCAGCCTTGCCGCATTCAGGACCACTCGTCCGGCGCTGGAAGCCGCACTTGGGCTGGAACTGCCCTCTACGCCGTGCCGCATTATTCATGGTGGTGCTGTCTATCTCTGGAACGGGCCGAATGCCTGGCTGGTGATTGATGGTGATACGATCTCGGAAAAAACCGCTGGGATCGCCGCCGTGACGGATCAGTCCGATGGCTTGTTTATCTTCGCTCTATCCGGGCCGTATGCCGTGAGGATGTTGAAAAAGCTTGTGCCCATCGACGTGGAAAGCTTCGCGCCGGATGAGGTTGCCATTACGCTTGCCGCCCATGTGGGCGTACGGCTCTGGCGCGAGGGAGATGATTTCATTCTCGCCTGTTTCCGTGGTTTTGCCGGCGCGCTGCACCATGCGCTGGCAGAGGCGGCGCAAGAGTTTCTGCCCGGCCGAGGTTGACGGCCAGACCTGTATTCCTATCCTCATGCAACTCTATACGGGACCATAACCATGCTCAAAGCCCAGTACGTGCTCACATTGTCGTGCCTTAACCGTCCCGGCATCGTCGCTGCCGTTACCACTTATCTTTTTGAGCATGGCGCGGATATCCGCGAGGCGCAGCAATTCGACGATACTGAAAGCGGTAAATTTTTCGCGCGGATCGCCTTTGATCTCGTTGGCGGTACGGGCATAGAGGCACTGCGCGAAGGTTTTGCCTCCATCGCGGAGAGCTTCAAGCTTACTTATAAGATATCGGACCACACCACCCCGCGCCGCGTGCTGCTGCTGGTTTCCAAATTCGATCATTGCCTGGCCGATCTGTTGTATCGCTGGCGTATAGGCGAGCTGGCCATGACGCCGACGGCCATTGTCTCCAACCACAGCATCGAGCATTATGCCGGGCTCGATTTTGGTGGCTTGCCGTTCCACCATCTACCCATCACCAAGGACACGAAGATGGAGCAGGAGGCGCGGATCTGGGCGCTGGTGCAGGAGACGAACTCTGAACTCGTTGTGCTTGCACGCTACATGCAAGTGCTGTCCGATGCGCTGGCCTCGAAACTCTCTGGCCGTTGCATCAATATTCACCATTCGTTCCTGCCGGGCTTCAAGGGGGCCAAGCCTTACCATCAGGCACATGGGCGCGGCGTGAAGCTGATCGGCGCCACGGCGCATTACGTCACCACCGATCTCGATGAAGGTCCGATCATCGAGCAGGATGTCGAGCGCATTTCCCATTCCGATACACCGGACGACCTCGTGCGCAAGGGGCGTGATATCGAGCGCCGGGTTCTGGCCCGGGCGGTGCGCTATCACCTTGAAGACCGGGTAATCATGAACAGCAAAAAAACCGTGGTGTTTGCAAGCTAAGGAAGCATGGCGTCCGGTGGCGGTTGCCGCCACCGGAGAGCGCTTGTCTCCAATCTGTAAACAAGACTGGCCTTTTCATGCTCCGCGGCATATTACATGCGAAGGAGAGTGAAATGATTCGACGTGCATACAATCGGGGTTGGTTATGACAAAGGCGCGGCTAATCAAGGCCAGCCTGCCGGAAGCCCTGGCCGAAGCCGGTCTGCCTGAGAGTCTTGCCGAGCCGTATACCACGGGCAGCAGTGCCGCAGCCGTCTCTGACCTCACACTGGAGCAGGCCATTGGCGTGCAGGTGCGGCTGTTGCGCCGCCGCGTCGGGATTACCGTGTCGGAGCTTGCCGCTGCGGCGGGCTTGTCCGGTGGCATGCTCTCGAAAATTGAGAACGGGCAGATTTCGCCCTCTCTTGCCAGCCTGCAGGCATTGGCTAACGCGCTGAACGTGCCCATTACCACGTTTTTCTCGACTTTTGAGGAAAAGCGCGACTGTTCTTATGTCAAAGCTGGCACTGGCGTGGTCATTGAGCGGCGCGGCACCAAGGCTGGGCACCAATACTCGCTTCTGGGGCATGCGCTTGGCGGCAATGTCGTAGTGGAGCCATACCTCATCACGTTGAGCAAGGATGCGGCGCCGTACCCGGCATTCCAGCATGAGGGCACGGAGTTCATCTATATGATCTCGGGCGAGGTGCTCTATCGCCATGGTGATCAATCCTATCATTTGTCGCCGGGCGATGCCTTGCTTTTCGACTCCGCGGCGCCGCATGGGCCGGAAAAGCTGGTGGTGAAGCCGATGACGTATCTCTCGATCATCACGTACAAGCGGGAACAGAATTGAGGTGAGCTTGTTCGCGGCCCTGCGCGCAGGCGCCGGGGAGGAATGGGCACGCTATATCCGCCACCCATTCGTGCTGGCTATGGGCGATGGTAGCCTGAAACGGGAAGGGTTCAGGAATTTCCTGATCCAGGATTACCTGTTCTTGGTGCAATATGCCCGCGCCTATACGCTGCTTGCCTATAAGCTGGATGATCCGGCGGATATGCGTGCCGCACTGGCCACGGCCAATGTGCTGCTGGAAACGGAGATGCCCCTGCATGTCGGCTATTGCGCCGGCTGGGGCATTACCGAGGCGCAAATGCGCAAGGCGGGGGCGTCTCTGGAGATGCTTGCTTATACGCGCTACGTGCTGGAGCTTGGCCATGCCGGTGATGCGCTGGACCTGATGGTGGCGCTTGCCCCCTGCATTGCGGGTTATGCGGAGATCGGCGCCATGTTGGCCCCGCAAATTGCTCTGGGCAACCCGTATAAAGCCTGGGTCGAGACCTATACCGGCACAGAATACACAGATTCGGTCGCGCAATCTCTGGCCATGCTGGAGCGTCTGGGCGCCGCGCGGGGTGCGGAAGCGCGGCTACCCAGCCTGCAAGCCATCTTTACCCAGGCCACGGTGCTGGAAGCCGCCTTCTGGCAGACCGGCTGGGGCTAACCAGCACCGATCAGCACGCCGGTGGCGAACACGAGCGCGCCGCCGAGGGCCACCTGCAGCGTGGCGCGGATGGGGGTGGTGTCCATGAAGCGCCAGCGGATCCAGGAAATCACGGACAGTTCCACGACGACGACGCAGATGGCAACGATGAGGGCCAAGTGCAGAGAGGGGATGAGGAACGGCAAAGTATGGCCGAGTCCGCCCAGCGTGGTCATTAGCCCGGTGATGACGCCGCGAATATAAGGTGTGCCACGTCCGGTGAGGCTGCCGTCATCGGAGAGCGCCTCGGCAAATCCCATTGAAATGCCAGCGCCAAGCGAGGCGGCGGCACCAACGAGGAAGGCTGAGAATGGGTCGTGCGTGGATAGGGCTGCGGCAAAAATCGGCGCCAGGGTCGAGATAGAACCGTCCATGAGCCCGACAAGGCTGGGCTGGACGTATTGCAGCATGAACAGGCGCTCGGCGTGCAGGTCTTCCGCCTTGCGCACTTTTTCAGGCAGGTTTTCGGCCGAGAGTTCGTCGGCGCGGACCTCGTGTTCCTGTTCAGCTTCGGCCAGATCGCCGAGTAGTTTGCGGATGGAGACATCCGTGGTGCGTGAGGCGGCAAGGCGGTAGAAGCGCTGCGTCTCAGCTTCCATGCCCTCGGCGAGGTTGCGCACGTCGTCGATGCTGGGCTTGGGGAGCTGCCAGACCGGCTTGCGGTTGAGGAAGCCGCGCACATCTTGCCGGCGGATGAGCGGAATGTGCTCGCCAAATTTCTCGCGATACAGGTCGAGCAAGCGCCGGCGGTGCTCGCTTTCCTCACCGGCCATTTCGATGAAGACCTTGGCCGAGGCGGGGTATTCCTCGCGCAGGCGCTCGGCGAGGTCGTTATAGATACGACCGTCCTCTTCCTCCGCCCCGATTGCCAGGGCCAGAACTTCGCGCTCTGACAGTTGCGAAAAATTACGCATGGACACACTCCTTCACGGCGTCATCTGGCGGTGTAAGAGACGCCGGTCAAGAGATTTATCTCTATATAAGAATGAGTTGCAGTGGTGGAAAGCGTGGCTTCCCGCTACGTGGAAAGCCTGTAATATGGTGTGGCAACGAACAGGCTTTACACGATTGTGACGATTCAAGAAGCAAAGACTGATTTATGTCCGTGTGGGAGCGGCTTGCGTGCGCGGCGCTGCTGTGAACTGGATGCGGCGGCGCTGCCGGAGCAAGAAAACGTCGCGCTGCTGGATGGCCAAGCCACCGAAGCGACGAAGCTCTTCAACGAAAAGAAATATGTCGAGGCCGAGGCGCTTGTGCTGAAGCTGCTCGATGTGGCGCCGAACCAGCGCATGGCGTTACGCGTGCTGTACGAGATCCGCAAGGCGCAGAACCGAGGGGCGGCGGCGGAGGCGTTAGGCGCGCGTCTGGCTGGGCTGCCGGGGGCGGCGCCGGTGCGGGCTGCCGCTAATATGCAACATGCGCAATACCTCATTGCCCATGGGCGCCATGCCGAGGCACATGGTCCAGCGGCCGCCGCCGTGATGGCCACGCCGAAAGATCCGGCGGCGCATCATGTTATGGGCGTGGTGTTGACGGAGACTGGGCAAATACTCTCCGGTGAGCGGCATTATCGGCAGGCGCTGAAGCTGCTGGGGCACGCGGATTTGCTGATGCTGGCCAATCTGGCCTGGAATTTGAAGCTTCAGGGCAGGTTGGGCGAAGCCGCAGCCATATATGAGGTGGCGCTGGCGCAGAATGGTGAGAACAAGCGAGGGATTGGCGGTACCGCGCAGGTGGAATTCATGCGCGGCAATCGAGAGAAAGCGCTGACTCTGCTGGACGGCGCGCTGGCCCGCTGGCCGGATGACCGCACGCTGCGGTTGTTGCGCGTGCTGGCGGATCTGGTGCTGGGCCGCGCCCAGGCGGCGCTGGAGCGGCTAGGGCCACCCGAGCCGTTGCTGCCGCCGGAGTTGTTGGCGCGTGGGCAGGCCTTCGCCCGGCTGGGACAGCCGCAGGATGCGGTGGCGCATTACGCCACCGCGCGGCGGACGCAGCGTGAGCGTGGCGGGTTGGCCTATCGGCCCGGCCTCTTCCTGGCCCGGGCGGAGGCATACAAGGCATATTTCATGGCGGACCGCGTGCAGCCCTTGCCGCGCGCCGGGGCAGGGGCGTTTCAGCCAGTGTTTCTGCTCGGGTTTCCTCGTT
>JAQUAC010000008.1:8459-19675 GCA_028687415.1 Acidocella sp.
CAGCCTGCTGGAACAGATGCTGATGACGTTGCCGGGCTTCGCCGCCGGGGACGATGTTGCGCCGGTGGAGGAGCTCGTTGGGGCGATTCCGCGTCTGAGTGGTAGCGATACTGCCTATCCGGCAGTGTTGGATGAATTCCTGGTGGGTGAAGGGGCTGGACTGCCAGACCGGCTGCGTGGACTTTATGAGCAGACGCGGGCGCGGCGTGGCCTGTTGCGGCCAGGGGTAAAATTCATCACCGACCGTGCCGGGTCGAATCTATGGCACCTGGGGCTGATCAAGCTGCTCTATCCGGAGGCGCCGATTATTCATGTGGTGCGCCACCCCTATGACGTCATGCTCGCCAATTTTGCCCAGGACCGTAAGTTAGAAGCCAATTGTCAGGCGGGGATGCCGGCACTGGCGCGGCATTACGCGTTGAGCATGGATATGGTGCGGCACTACCGTGGCCAGTTGACGCTGCGTTATCTGCCGGTACGCTATGAGGATTTGGTGGCAACACCCGCGGCAACGCTGCGCCGGGTGCTGGATTTTGTTGGTAGCGATGCGCCGGTGCCGGATGCTGCCACACTTGCCGCCAATGCCGCCCCCGTGCCGGAGCCGATGCCGGCGCATGTGGCTGGGCGCGAAGCGCTGCACAGTCGCGCTGCTTGGCGCCACAAGGGATATCTGGCCCAAATGCCGACGCTGTTCGACGAGATACGGGAGATTCTGGAGCCCTGGATCAATGCGCTTGGTTATAGTAAGGAGGGGGCGCCATGAGCGAAGTGCAGCAACAACCAGGCAAGCAGGTGATGCCTCTCTCCGAGGCGCTGGAAAAGCTCGCCAGGCTGGAGCAAGAGAACAAACTCGCCGAAGCGGATGAATTTGCCAGCCTCATGCTCGCCGCCATGCCGGAGCATCCGCATATCCTGCATCTGGCCGGCATCGTCGCCTACCGCAACGGGCGCATGGAGCAGGCGATTGAGCGGATGGAGAAATCCGAAGCCATCGCACCGGAAGTGGCGCTGTATCCGCGCAACATGTGCGAGGTGTATCGCGGCGCCGGGCGACTGGATGACGCTGTGCGCGCCGGGCATCGTGCGGTGGAACTGGCGCCGCAGGATGCCCGGGCGCATTTCAATCTGGCGCTGATCCATTACGAGCGGTTGGAGTTGGACGAGGCGGTGAACGTTTCCGATCAGGCGATCGCGCTTGATCCGGAATTCGCGGAGGCGCATTTCGAGAAGGCCGAGGCGCTGCTGCTGGCTGGGCGCATGCGGGACGGGTGGGAGAGCTATGAATGGCGCTTCAAGCTCAAGCAGGCCGAGGGCATGCTGCCGAAAACCGACAAGCCGCAATGGCAGGGGGAGCCTCTGCCGCCGGGCAGGTTGCTGATTATCGGTGATCAGGGATTCGGTGACTGCATCCAATTCGGGCGGTTGATCCCCTGGGCGGCGTTGCTCTGTCCACAGCCGGTGCTGGCCTGTTCGGGTGAGCTGACGCCGTTGCTCAGGCAAATACCCGGTATCGGTAGGCTCGTTACGCGCTGGGAGGATACCGGGGAGTTCGACGCCTATATTCCTCTCTCCGGCCTGCCGCGCTTGGCTGGAATTGGCACAGACAACGTGCCGCCGGCGGGCTATCTTTCCCCGCCCACCACTCTGGTGGAGGAATGGCGGGAGAAGCTCGACCGGCTTTGCCCCAAAGGCAAGAAGCGAGTGGCACTCGTTTGGGCCGGGCGGCCGACGCATAAGAACGATCGCAAACGCACGCTGAAGCTGGCGCAGTTCGCACCGCTCTTCGCGCGGGAGGACATCGTGATCCTGACCGTGCAGAAGGGCGATCAGATTTCACAGGTTGGCGGTTATTACGGGCGCGCGCCGCTGGTGAATTTGGGGCCGGAAATTGGCAATTTCCTTGATACTATGGCAATTTTGAAGAGCGTAGACAGGCTGGTGACCATTGATACTTCAGTCGCGCATGTCGCCGGAGCTGCCGGCGTGCCGACCTCGGTGGTGCTGCCGCATGCGCCGGACTGGCGCTGGCTGTTGAACCGGGATGATACGCCCTGGTATCCCTCGGTCAAACTGTTCCGGCAGCAAAAAGCCTATGATTGGAGTGGGGTGATAGAGCGCGTAGTGGCAGAGCTGTAGACGCAGAGTTTCATGAAAAACGATAAAATATATTGTAATTAAACTGTCACTGCGCTGACAAATTTTACAGCCCTGTTACGCTGAGTTCATGCAGGCGGCGGAAGCCGCCCAGACAACCGCATGAAGGAGGGGGCATGGATATTTCTGAATATACACGCAAGCTGGCGGAGCTTGGCCGGCTTATGAACGACCCCGAGGGGCCGATGCAGCCGCAAGCACTTTGGGCGCTGCTGGCGGAGTTAGCCAAGTATGATCTGGCCGCAGCAACGTTGGCGAGAGGCGGATAGCCGGACAAAGTGCGGACCGGAATCTGTTGTTCGGAATTTGCCTCCCAGATAGTCGTTTGTGGAATAAGCCTTAGAGTTTGCTGTGGACTGTATTGAAGGTTGATGTGACGTTGGAACCCGGCGTGGTCACGGCGCCAATGCTGACCACGGAGATCAGCGCATACTCAATGGCGGTCACGGCCCGGAGGTCGGTGCTCAGGTGACGTAAGGTGTTCGAGGTGAAGCGAACTGCGCAGATCATTCCGGACGCCGATAAAATTGACGTTGGATTACAAAATAAAAGTGATAGCGCAGCGTTTTACGTGCCGAAGATTGAGTAAATTGCTGTTTTTTGATTATAGGCTTTTTGTCGGCGATATTCTGGCCAGCTTTACGAAAGAGCCTCGTTTTGCCACGGGCTTTTTAAGGTGGTTGGGTGAAAGCTGTGATATGTGCCGCATCTCCGCTGCGATTGCATTGGGTTCCGTTGTTTGGGCTTTCTGGGGGAGGATGGAGGTCCGGGCGGGAATCGAACCCACATACGCGGATTTGCAGTCCGCTACATCACCACTCTGCCACCGGACCAACGGGACTTGGATGCCCCCTATATCTCCGCCGGAAGCGGCGCGGTCAAGCGTTGCGCGGAAGATTATATGGGTAGTTGAGTTATGCGCCACCCCCCCGCTATATAAGAGCCTAGAATAGCGACACGGAATGAGGTTTTATGGCAGACTGCATCGCCCAGGAATTAGCCCGCGACAACATGGTTGACGGTCAAGTTCGTCCCAATCATGTGTCCGATAGCCGTGTAATAGGCGCAATGCGTGCCTTGCCCCGGGAGGATTTCGCACCGCCAGGCAGTTTTGCCTATGCGGATGCTGATATTTCGTTGGGGGGTGGACGCTATCTGCCTAGCCCCATGGTCACGGCGCGGCTGGCGCAGCTGGTCCTGGCCAACACTCCGGCGCACGTCCTCGTTATTGGTTCTGGATCTGGCTATCTTGCCGCGGTTTTGGCAGCGTCCGGCGCGCAGGTTGTGGCGCTGGAAGAAGATCCGCGACTCGATACAGGGGCGCTCGCAAAGCATGGCACCAATGTTGAGCCCGTGACCGGCAATCTGCGGTTCGGCTGGCCTGCCGGTGGGCCGTACGATGCCATTGTTATCGAGGGCGCAATACCGGCGATTCCTGAGGTTCTTGCCGCCCAGCTGGCGCCTGGCGGGCGTGTGGTCGCCATTCTTTCCGGGAGTGGTGAAGATGGCGGTATCGGCCGTGCCGTGGTGGCTGAGCCCTCTGGCGCTACTTTCGCCACTGTCCGGGTATTTGACTGCACGGCCCGGCCGCTGCCCGCTTTTAGTTTGGCGCCGGTGTTCAGTCTGTGATCAGACTCGGCTCCCTGTCTTTACGCGGCGTTCTTCTGGCCGGTATTGCGGGAGCCGTAGTTCTGCTGCCGCGTCCGGTGTTGGCCGCAGGGCCGGCCACGCTGACGGATGCGCTGGTTGAGGCATATAATAACAATGCGACGCTGCAGGCGCAGCGCGCAGCTCTGCGTCAGGCTGACGAAGGTGTGCCGACGGCACTCTCCGGTTGGCGGCCGACGGTGGAGTTGACCGGTACGGTTGGGCATATTTTCGGTACCCAGACCTCACCGTATTATAACGGCACTTACTACGATACCTCGCAGATGACCAAGATGAATGAGAACCGGAGCGAGACGATCGGTGAGGCCACGGTCACGCAGCCGCTCTACAAGGGCGGCAAGACCGTCGCTTCGACCCGGCAGGCGAAGAATGCGGTATACGCCGCGCGGGCGCAGTTGCTTGCCAGCGAGGAGACCGTGTTTCTCAATGTTGTAAACGCTTATGTCACGGTGGTCAGCGATACGCAGGTGGTGGCACTGGACCAGAGCAATGAGCAAGTGATGCGGCAACAGCTGCATGACACGCAAGTGCAATTCAATGTAGGCGAGATCACCATGACTTCCGTTGCGCAGGCGCAGGCCTCGCTGGCGCAAGCTAAGGAGCAGCTTGCGGTCGCGAATGGTAATCTGCGGATTGCGCGGGAGAATTTCCGCCAGTTGGTGGGAGATTATCCGGCGGATAATCTGACCCCGCCGCAGCCGCTAATGCTGCCGGTGAACAGCAAAAATCAAGCCGCTAATGCTGCCGTGGCCAACAACCCCAACGTGATTGCCGCGCAGTATACCGATGCGGCGGATAAGGACGCGGTGGATGTCGCCTTTTCCGCACTGATGCCGCAGCTGGAATTGCAGGCCTCGGCCTATCACCAGAATGGTGCATCCTACGTGAGTACCACGTTGAATGGCGGTCAGGTTGTTGGTCAGCTCACTGTGCCGCTATACCAGGGCGGCTCGGAATATGCCGCCATACGCCAGGCGCGTGCCAAGGAGCAGCAAGGCTTCGCTGCGGTCCTAGACGCGCAGCGCACGGCCTATGAGCAGGCAACGCAGGGTTGGGAGACGCTGACTGCCACGCGCGCGGCGATCGTCAGCACCAATGCCCAGATTAAAGCCAACGCCATCGCACTGGACGGCACAGAGCGTGAAGAGCTGGTGGGCACGCGCACCACGCTGGATGTGCTGAATGCCCAGCAGCTGTTGCTGAGTTCCCAGGTACAGCAGGTTCAGAATATCGCGACGCTGGTCAATAATTCATACACAGTGGTCTCGGCTATCGGTCGGCTCACCGCACGGGATCTTGGATTACCAGTGCATGAGTATGACGATCTGAAATACTACAACGCTGTTAAATATGCAGGCTTTGGCACGGGCGAGGCCGCGGACGAAAAAGCAGGCATTGCGCCGGACGGAACTTTGCTGGGTGTTAACCCGGCGCCAGTGCTGGCGGATGGGCCAACCAGCCCGCAAACACCATAAAATATTGCGATGTCTGCGCATTGGGGCTTGCCACGAACCGGATAAATTGATGACATTAACATCCGGGTCATAATTTAAGGTAGCTCTAATCGGAGTAAAACTGGTCTGGTAAGGATGAGGCGATGAGCGAAGGTGACGGAGTTTCCAACAATTCAGGCCTTGCTGGTGTGGCCGAGCCTTCAATGGAGGAAATTCTTGCCTCGATCCGCCGGATTCTGACGGAGGAGGAGAATGAGCGCGCCGCGGCGCAGGAGGAACCAGATGACGATATCCTCGTGCTCGGTTCAGCCATGCTTGCCCAGAAGGAGGAGGCGCCGTCCGGCCTTGCCGAAATCCCCGCCTCCATAAACTTCAGTGCTGAGCCGCAATTTGATGGCCAGGACAGCAGTGCATTGCCGCTGGCTGACGTCAACTCCACTCCCGAGCCCTTGACCGAACCGCCGCCGCCTCTCTTTGCCGAAGCCGAGCCGCCAACAAAGGAAAATGACATGGAAGATCAAGTGCAATCCCCCGAAGGTCTGGTCAGCGCCGCCGCTGCCACCGAGATCGCCAATACGGTTGGCTCGCTGGTGCGCAGCGTCAGTGCTGAGCGCGCCGTGACCGTGGGTCGCCCCGGCGTTACTATTGAGGATCTGGTGCGTGAGGAGATCAAGCCGGTGCTGAAGTCCTGGCTGGATACGCATCTGCCGAATCTGGTGGAGCGCGTGGTCCGCACCGAGATCGGGCGTGTCATCGACCGTATGCAGCCCTGAGTTTTGCCCCGCGCCGTGCAAGCGGCGCATGTAATGGTTTTTGCGTGCGCCGTTTCCGCGGCGCCGGAGCTTTGCTTTGACGACACTGGATAAGACTTTCGAGCCGGCCTCGGCAGAGGCCCGGCTCTATCGCGGTTGGGAAGATTCTGGCGCGTTTACCGCCAACCCGGCCTCGAACGCCGCCCCGTACACCATCATGATTCCGCCACCGAACGTGACGGGGAGCCTGCATGTCGGCCACGCGCTGACGATGACGCTGCAGGATATCTTCATCCGCTTCCGGCGTATGCAGGGGCGCGATGTACTGTGGCAGCCGGGCACGGACCATGCGGGCATCGCCACGCAGATGGTGGTGGAGCGGCTGCTGGATAAGGAAGGCGTGAGCCGCAAGCAGCTCGGGCGCGAGACCTTCCTTTCCCGCGTCTGGCAGTGGAAGGCGGAATCCGGCGGCACCATCACGCAGCAGCTTCGTCGTTTGGGCGCCTCGCCGGACTGGGCGCGCGAGCGCTTTACCATGGATGAAGGCCTCTCCGCCGCCGTGCGCGAGGTGTTCTGCACGCTGCACGACCAAGGGTTGATCTACCAGGATAAGCGCCTGGTGAACTGGGACACCGTGCTACAAACCGCCATCTCCGACCTTGAGGTGGAGAGCCGCGAGACCAAGGGCAGCATGTGGCACATTCGCTACCCGGTGGAAGGCGGCGAAGAGATTATCGTCGCTACCACGCGGCCGGAGACGATGCTGGCGGATACTGCCGTGGCGGTGCATCCCGAGAACGAGAAGTTCAAGCACCTCATAGGCAAGTTGGTGACGCTGCCGCTGACGGAGCGGCGCATTCCTATTGTAGCGGATGAATACGCAGACCCGGAGAAGGGCACTGGCGCGGTGAAGATCACCCCGGCGCATGATTTCAACGATTTCGAGGTCGGCAAACGGCATAATCTGCCCATGCCCTCCATGCTTGACCGTCAGGGCCGCATCATGCTGGCCGAGCTTGGCGAGTTGCCGGAATTTGTGCGCGGGCTGGAGGGCAAGGACCGCTTTGCCGCCCGTAAGGAGATTGTCGCCGAGCTGGAGGCGCGCGAGCTACTGGTAGAGGTGAAGCCCCACCCGCATGCCGTGCCGCATGGCGACCGCTCGGGCACGCCGATCGAGCCGCTGCTGACCACGCAATGGTACTGCAATGCCGAGGTGCTGGCGCAGCCGGCTATCAGGGCGGTGGAATCAGGGCGGATCAAATTCGTGCCGCAGCAATGGGAGAACACTTATTTCGCCTGGATGCGCGACATTCAGCCCTGGTGCATCTCCCGCCAGCTCTGGTGGGGGCACCGCATTCCGGCCTGGTACGCGCCGGATGGTAAGGTGTTCGTCGCCCGCAATGCCGAGGAGGCGCAAGCCAAGGCAGGGCCGGGTGTTGAGCTGACGCAGGATGAGGACGTGCTGGACACCTGGTTCAGCTCCGCCCTCTGGCCGTTCTCCACCCTGGGCTGGCCGGAAAAGACGCCTGAGTTGGACAAATACTACCCCACGGACACGCTGGTCACGGGTTTTGACATCATCTTCTTCTGGGTCGCCCGGATGATCATGATGAGTCTGCACTTCATGGATGATGTGCCCTTCCGCACCGTGTACATTCACGGCCTGGTACGCGACGAGAAGGGGCAGAAGATGTCCAAGTCCAAGGGCAATGTCCTGGACCCGCTGACGCTCATCGATGCCTATGGCACTGATGCGCTGCGCTACTCCGTGGCCGCGGCCTCTGGGCAGGGGCGTGATGTGAAGCTCGGCGCCAAGATTGTCGAGACCAACCGGGGCTTCATCACCAAGATATGGAACGCGGCGCGCTTCCTGGAGATGAATGGTGTGAAGCCGAATCCGGCTTTCAAGCCGGAAGACGCGAAGCTGCCGCTTTGCCGCTGGATACTGGACGCAACGGAGCGGGCGGTGACACAGGCGACCGAGGCGCTGGACGGCTTCCAGGTCGGTGCTTACGCGCAAACCTGCTACCATATGGTGTGGGGCGATTTCTGTGACTGGTTCATCGAGTTCGCCAAGCCGGGCTTTGCCTCCGGCGATGCGGCGGAAATCCGTGACACGGCGGCCTATGTGCTGGGCGTGTTGCTGCGGTTGATGCACCCGCTAATCCCGTTCGTGACCGAGGAGCTGTGGGACCATTTCGGCTATGGTGCGGAATACTCGCTTATCGCGGCTCCCTGGCCGGGCGAAATAGCGGTGAACGATGCCGAGACCGCGCGGCGCGAGGTGCAGTGGGTCATTGATTTGATCTCCGAAATCCGCACCGTGCGCTCCGAGATGAACGTGCCGCCGTCACTGAAATCTCCGGTGCTGTTGCAGGACGCCGCTCCCGCCACGCTGGCACGGGCGGAGGCTTGGTTCGAGGCGATTTCCCGTATGGCGCGTGCGTCTGAAATCGGCCCGCTCACTGGCACGCCACCCAAGAACGCGGCGCAGGCCGTGCTGGGTGAGGCGACGATTATCCTGCCGTTGGAAGGGCTGATCGATCTGGATGCCGAGCGCAAGCGTCTGGCCGGAGCGCTGGCCAAGGCGCAGGCGTAACTGGCAAAGGTGAGCGCCAAGCTCGCGAATGAGGATTTTACCTCCCGCGCGCCGGAGGCGATTCTTGAAGAGCACCGGGAGCGGCAGGAAAGTTTCACAGGGGAGGTGGCACGTTTGACCGCCGCGCTTGCCCGACTCGCCTGAGCGTGGAGGTCATCCTCTCCATCACCTGGGCCTCCGCCTACCAGTCGGTACGCGGGCTGGTGCTGCATTATGCGGCAAGCTGGCGCGCGGCTGGGCTGGATCTGGTGGAGCTGAACCTGTCGGACAAAGGCTGGCCTGACCAGTTTGGCCAGTTGTTGCAGACGCGGCGTATTCGCTTCGTGTTCTGCACCTCCGGCATCGGTGCCGCTATCGAGGTGGACGGGCAGAACTTGTGGGAAAAGCTTAACCTGCCGCTATTCTCACTGCTGCTTGACCACCCGGCGTATTTCGCCGCGCATCATCGCACGCAGCCGGCCAATGTTGTGCTAGGCTACATGTTCCAGGACCATGCCCAGTACCAGGCGGACGAGGTGCGGGCGGGGAATCTGGTGACCTCTCTGCATTACGGCATCCCGGACCTGCCGGTGCGGAAGGCGGATGCCGGGCGACCGCGCATCGTGTTCGCAAAAACCGGCAATTGCCCGGATGTTCTGGCGGCAAGCTGGCGCGCGGCGCCGAAGCTGGAGGCGATCTTGCGCGACGCGCTGGACGAGCTGGCCCTAACCACGTGTGGCAACGCCCATGCAGGGCAATTTCATCCGTTGCTGGTGCGCGTCGCCGCCGCGCATAACGTGTTTTTGCAGCCGTTCAGCCAGCTTTCCCGTTTTCTCGTGGCGCAGCTCGACGATTATCTACGTCGCCGGAAGAGCACCGCCATTGCCCGCGCGCTGCTGCCGTTCGAGGTGGACGTGTTCGGCCGCGCCTGGGAGCATATCGACACAGGCGGCGCGCGTGCCCGCTTCCATGGCCCGGTGGATTACGCCACGGTGGAGGGGCAGTTTCCAGGCGCCACGGCGAGCCTGACCATGAATCCGAATATTGATCTTTCCGCGCATGACCGCTTTTTCACGGCGCTCGGCGCCGGGATCATGCCGCTTTCTGACCGTAACGCCTATACCGAGGCGAATTTTCCAGAGCTTCTGCCTTACTGCTTCGATTTTATGCCCGGTAGCATCGAGTCCGCGATCGAACATGTACTGGCAGATCCGGATGCAACGCGGGAGCTAGCGCGGGCCACCCGTGCGCGGGCGCGCGGCCCGCATGGCGTGGAGACGGCGGCAGCGGATATCGTGCAGACCATGCAGGCCGCCGCCTTCGCCGGCACAGTGCGCGACGAGCAGAAGTTCTTCGTGCCCTGAGCGGTAGCACCGAAGGATCGCCCGCAATTTCGACTGGACTATCAGAGATGGTGCTGCCGAGGGGGCATCCGGATATCCGCGAGCAGCTCCCGCATAGCGGTTTCTACCCGCGCGGTTTCGGCGGTAAACCGTCCTGGTGCGCCAGCGCAATGACCATATGGCGAGGTGAGCACGCGCAGCTCGGCATTTTGTATCATTGCCACTTCGGCCGCAGCTTCCTCGGGGCAAAAATACATGTCCGTATCGCAGGGCATGGCGATCACGCGCGCGGTGATTTTTGTTAAATCCTCTGGCCCAGCCTTGGCTGTCTGCCAAGTGTGAAGCATGGCGAGCAGGTCACGCGCATCCTGCGCCTCGTGATCGTTCTCCCAGAAACGCAGAAAATCCTCCAGATTGGCGAAGCCCATACCGCGCCACAATTCCTCCCGGTAGAAGGCGGCGGAATAAGCCCAACCGGCATAGGCGCGGCCGAAGGCTTTCTTGCCGGCTCCCATAGCCGCCTTGACCCCTTCCAGAAACACATAGTTCAGTGGCCAGCATTTCGCCGTGCCGCAGACGGCGAGCAAGGCACGCACCATATCCGGATAAAGCGAGGCCCAGGCAAACCCCTGCATCGCGCCCATGGACCACCCATAGGCGAGAGCGATACGCCGTACGCCGAGATTGTTGAGTAGGGCATGTTGCGCATGCACGTTGTCCGCCAGCGAAGCTTGCTGAAATTCGCGGCTGTTGCTTGGAGAGTTGGAAACACCATTGCCCAGCATGTTGGGCAGCACGATGAAGAACCGCTCCGGGTCCAGCGCTCGCCCTGGCCCGATGAGTGGTAAATAGGAGCGCGAGGTGCCGCCGTAATAGCTTGGCACCAGCACGCAATTATCGGCCGCCGCGTTCAGGCGGCCGAAGACTTCATAGGCGATGCTCCCGTGTTGCGGCATCAGAAGAATTTCAGGTAGCGCTGCTTCTCCCAATCCGAGACGTGGTTGATGTATTGCCGCCACTCTTCGCGCTTGTAGTCGATCCACGTCTTGTGCATGGCGGGGCCGAAGACTTTCTCGCTCAACGGATCGGCGGCGAAGGCATCCACTGCCTCGGCCAGCGTGGCGGGGAGCATGCGGATGCCGGCGGCGGCGAGGTCTTCCGGCGTCTTCAGATACATGTTCTCCAGGTGCGGATCGCCTGGATCGAGATTTTCTTCGATACCCTCGAGCCCGGCGGCCAGCACCATGGCGGCGGCAAGGTACGGGGT
>JAQUAC010000009.1 GCA_028687415.1 Acidocella sp.
GGTCACGATCGTTCCATCCAGTCCTAGAATCCCAAAAAGCGGCATCTCCCGGCTCCTTCGTTTAAAACAAGCTCATTTGCTCCAGTATCGGCTGAGCCCCCGGCACACGGAACTGCGTGAGGTCCAGCCGCGTGCTGTCGCCATCCAGCCCCAGCTGCTTCGCGGCGCGGGTGAAGCGCTGGTGCAGCATCTCCGCATAGGGGCCGGAGCCCGCGAAGCGGGTGTGGAAATTGGGATCGTTCAGCTTTCCGCCCCGGCTCTGGCGGATCAGGCTCAGCACATGCGCGGCGCGCTCGGGCAAATGCTGCTCCAGCCAGTCCGAGAACAAGCTGCTCAGCTCATATGGCAGGCGCACCAGCGTGGTGTGGGCGCTTGTCGCCCCGGCCTTGGCCGCCGCTTCCAGAATAGTCTCCAACTCTGCATCATTCACGCCGGGGATTATTGGCGAGGCCATCACCCCCACCGGAATCCCGGCCTCCACTAGCCCGGTGATCGCCGCGAGACGGCGGGCGGGGGCGGCGGCGCGGGGCTCCATGGCCCGCGCTAAGGCTGGGTCCAGCGTGGTGATGGAGATGTATACCTTTGCTAGATTGCGTGCCGCCATGCGCGATAAAATATCGGCATCGCGCAGCACGCCTGCGGATTTGGTCACGATCCCCACCGGATTGCCGAACCGCTCCAGCACTTCCAGCACGCCGCGCGTGAGGGAGAGCGTGCGCTCCACTGGCTGATACGGGTCGGTATTCGAGCCCAGCACGATCACGCCGGGCTTGTAGCGGGCGCTGGAAAGCTCCTTTTCCAGCAGCCGCGCGGCCTCGGGTTTGAAGACGATCTTGGTTTCAAAATCCAGCCCGGCGGAGAAGCCGAGATAGGCGTGGCTCGGCCGGGCGAAGCAATAGATGCAGCCATGTTCGCAGCCCCGGTACGGGTTCACGCTCTGGCTGAAGGCGATGTCTGGGCTGTCATTGCGGGCGATGATGCTGCGCGTCGCATCGCGGATCAGCACGGTCTGTGGCTTCGCGCCCTCTTCCTCCGGAAGGTCCCAACCATCGTCGAACGCTTCCACCCGCTCGCGCTCAAAGCGGTTGGCAGGGTTCACCGCCGTGCCGCGGCCCTTTATTGCACCGGGCTTTTCAGTGCTGTCGATCTGCAACCGGGACGCCGTGACCATGTTCCTGCTCCGTTCAGTTGGAATAGGATCATTTCATATTCGGTTTGTCAAGAACATAAAGAGAACAATTTGAATAAAAGAAGATGTGGCCTTTGGCCGCACAACTAGTGGCTGCTGAAATGTTCCTTCAGGCGGGGCATAAGCTCCACCAGGTTGCAAGGACGGTGCCTGGAGTCGAGCTGGAAGCGCAGGATATCATCCCAGCCATCCTTCACCGCGCCGGTGCTGCCGGGCAGGGCGAAGAGATAGGTGCCGTTGGCTACGCCGCCCAAAGCGCGGGATTGCATCGTGGAGGTGCCAATCTTGGCGTAGGAGAGCATGCGGAACAGTTCGCCGAACCCCTCGATCACCTTATCCAGCACGCGGTGGAAGGCTTCGGGCGTTACGTCCCGCCCGGTCACACCGGTGCCGCCGGTGGTGATGACCGCGTCCACATCCGGCGATGCGATCCAGGAGCGGAGTTGCGCCTCGATCGCGTCCGCGTCGTCGCGGATGATCGCCCGGCCCGCTAATACGTGCCCGGCACCGGCAACGCGCGCCGCCAGCGTATCCCCTGACGTATCATTGTCCGGGGTACGCGTGTCGGAGATCGTCGCGATGGCGATGCGCACGGGCAGGAACGGCGCGGTTTCGTCGATGCGGCTCAATTGGAGGCCGCAGTGTAGACGTTGGTATTCAGCAGCGGGAAATTGCCTTCGGCCAACTGGTCCAGGCTGTCCGGCCTCAGCCCGATCTCTTCCGAGTACAGCCAGCTATCGGCCAGTACCTGACGCACGTAGCGCCGGGTTTCATCGTTGGGGATCGTCTCGATGAACACCAACGGGTCGCTGTCATCCTGCAAGGCGGAGTACCAGGCGGAGGCAGCGCCCGGTCCGGCATTGTAGCTCGCCAGAATGGCCAGCAGGTTGTTTTTGATGCCCGGTTGCTGTCCGAGATAGCGGATATAGGCCTGGCCGAGCGCCAGATTGGCGGAGGGGTCGGACAAAGATCCGCGAACGCCCTGCTGCGCCCGCACGGCGGCGGCGGTTTGCGGCATTAGCTGCATCAGCCCGCGCGCGCCACAGGGTGAGGTGGCGTTGGCGTTGAAGCCGGACTCCGTACGGGCCAGCGCGTAGACCAAAGCGGGGTCCACGGTGAAGCCGCCGTTCGGGTGCATGGCCGGCAGCGGCAGCCGCGCCCCGGCGATCTCGTCCACCGGGCTCGACATGGTGCCGGCGATGGCAATGGTCACGTCCACCAGCCCGGCGCGAGCGGCGACGGCCATCACCGCGCGGCCGAGATCCGGGTTGCTCTGAATTTGCGGCCACAGCGCGCGCAGCGAGGAGGCAGCCTGGGAAGTTTGGCCGATTTGCAGCAGTTCGAACGCCATGTGCCCTTGCGGGGTGGCGTCCACGGCGGTCACATCGGCTTCCGTCAGCGTCGCGGAGATACCGGTGGGGCCGAAGCCCTGGCCGAGCAGCCGCCCGGCGAGCATGCCGTAGAACGTATCCCCGGCCCAGGCGGCCTGATGCAGCCAGTCCAGATATTGCTCCGGCTGTTGCATGCGCAGGGCCGCGCGTGCGGCCCAGAACTGGCTGGCGGCGCGGTCGTCATCGGAAATGCCGGGAAGCTGCGCTGTGGCGCTGAAGGCGGCGGCGGCGGCGGTCAGGTCGCCGCGTTCCCAGGCGGTGAGCCCGGCCATGAACTGATGGTGCCATTTGGCGCTGTCCGGAGCGATCACGGGCATGGAAGCGGCGCCGGGGGTTATTGTTGTTTCCGGCAGCAGGGAAACCTGCGGCGGAGGCGGCAGCGCGGCGGCGCTCATTTTGTGCTGCATCAGCTTGTAGATGGCCGACGCCTCGGGCGTGCCGGCATACTGTGCCCACCAGGCGGAGAGTTCCGCGGGTTTGGTGATATAATTATCGCTCAGATACCGTGCCGCCAGCACGGAGCCGACGAGTGTGGTATCGCTAAGACGCCCGATCATCCGGTCGGCGTCGGCGTAATTGCTGTTGGCTTGCAGTTGCAGCGCACGTTGATAGATCGCCACATCGCTGGGCGCGAGCGGCTGCGGCAATGTGATCTCCACATTACCGGACGGGGCGTTACGTGGCACGGCATAGGCCACACTATCCCCGTTGATGGCGCTAAGCGGCGCGTTGGGGGGCGTTGTCGTTCCCGGGCCTTGTCCCATATCGGGGGACTTCGCCGAGGCTTTCGCGGGAACCGCAAGGCCGAGGGCGAAAACGGAAACCGTGGCGAAAGCCATGCGGGTCACGTTCAGGCGGGAGAGCGTTTTGGGGGCTCCTCGCATAACAAAAACCCGTACACAGCACGTGGGTGGGATGCAACCCTTACATGCGATACGAGTCTCGTGTTTTGAGACGATTTTAGTGGATTCTGCGGGTTAACAACTGGTTTTAAGATCACGTTTTCGTGAGAATTGGTGATTCAGCCGCTGCCGGTTAGCCATTCCTTAAGTGTCAACATATCTCGCCATGCCTCCGCTTTGGCCGTCGGCATGCGCAGCAGATAGGCAGGGTGATAACTTGGCAGGCAGGGCAGGGGGGCGTCCAGGCCGGGAATTTCCACCTCCCGCCAAGTGCCGCGCAGCCGCCTTATGCCCTGCTGCCCGGCTTCCGGCGGGAGCACGGCCTTGGCCGCCACGGCGCCCAGCAGCAGTAGCCCGCGCGGGCGGATGAGCGCGATCTGCCGGTGCAGGAAGGGCAGGCACATGGCCACTTCTCCCTCGGTGGGGGTGCGGTTGCCCGGCGGGCGCCAGGGCACGGTGTTGATGATGCGCACCTGCGTGCGGTCCAGCCCGATGCTGCCCAGCATGCGGTCCAGCAACTGCCCGGCGGGGCCGATGAAGGGTCGGCCCTCACGGTCCTCCTCCGCGCCCGGTGCCTCGCCCACTATAATAAGTCGCGCATCCGCAGCGCCATCGGCAAAGACAAGCTGGGTGGCGGTGTCGCGCAGCGGACAGCCGGTGAAGCTTTTCAGTGCCGCTTCCAGCTCTTCCAGTGTGGCGCATGCCTCGGCGGCCTTGCGGGCATCCGCCGGCGCGGCAGGCAGGCCAGCGGGCTTGGTGGCCTGGCGCTTCGGGGCTGGCGGCGGGGAGGCGAATTGTGCCACTTCGGGCGGTGGGGCTTGGTTGCGGCGGTCCTGCGGCGCGTCGAGCAGAGCCTCGTCGGCCCCCCATTCCCATTGCAGGCGCAGCGCTTCAAGCAGTTCCATGCGGTATCCATTAACGTGCGGGAGGAAGGCCAGCCAGCCCCGCCCCCTCTTTACGCCCGGCTTGATTCGTCATTACACCATTACGGCAATTACAAGAGGGAACAAATATGTCTGACCAGACCCAGCCGCGCGAGGCAATGGAATTCGATGTGCTGGTGGTCGGTGCCGGTCCGTCCGGCCTGACCGCCGCGATCAAGCTCAAGCAACTCAACCCCGAACTCTCGGTCTGCGTGGTTGAGAAGGGCAGTGAGGTCGGCGCCCATATTCTCTCCGGCGCCGTGCTGGAGCCGCGCGCGCTGAAGGAGCTGTTCCCCGAATGCGACCCCGGGCTGATCCCGCTCGCCACCCCGGTGACGGCGGACAAGTTCCTCTTCCTGACCGAGGGCAAGGCCATCTCCCTGCCCACCCCGCCGCAGATGCATAATGAGGGCAACTACATCGTCTCCCTCGGCAACGTGGTGCGCTGGCTTGGCCAGCAGGCCGAGGAGCTGGGCGTGGAGATCTACCCCGGCTTCGCCGCGGCTGAAACGCTGATCGAGAATGGCCGCGTCGTCGGCATCGCCACCGGCGACATGGGCATCGGCAAAGACGGCCAGCCCACCGACAATTTCCAGCGCGGCATGGAGCTGCGCGCCACCTACACCATCTTCTCCGAGGGCTGCCGGGGCTCGCTCTCCAAGCAACTCATGGCCACCTTCAACCTGCGCAAGGATTGCGACCCGCAGACCTATGGTCTCGGCATCAAGGAGCTGTGGGAGGTTAAGCCTGAGAAATTCCAGAAGGGCCTGACGCTGCACACCATCGGCTGGCCGTTGAAGACCGATACCTATGGCGGCTCCGCGATCTACCATTTTGGCGAGAACCTGATGGCGTATTGCTTCGTCGTCGGGCTGGATTACACGGACCCGTATCTCTCGCCCTTCCAGGAGATGCAGCGCTACAAGACCCACCCGGCCATCGCGCCGATGTTCGAGGGCGCCAAGCGCATCTCTTACGGCGCCCGCGCGCTGAGCGAGGGCGGTTTTCAGTCCCTGCCCAAGCTCACCTTCCCCGGCGGCGTGCTCATTGGCGATGCCGCCGGCACGCTGAACGTGCCGAAGATCAAGGGCACCCACACGGCGATGAAATCCGCCATGGTCGCCGCCGAGGCTATTGCCGAGGCGCTGGCGGGCACCCGGCCGGATGAGGTCACGGCCTATGCCGAGAAGCTGAAGGAGAGCTGGGTGTGGCCGGAGCTGCACGAGGTGCGCAACATCCGCCCCGCTTTCGCGAAATGGGGGCTATATGGCGGGCTCATCAATGCCGGGCTGGAGACTTATGTGCTCAAAGGCCGCGCGCCCTGGACGCTGAAGAACCACAACGATTACGACCATCTGAAGAAGGCCAAGGACAGCACGCCCATCGACTACCCCAAGCCGGACGGCAAGCTTACCTTCGACCGCCTCTCCTCGGTGTTCCTCTCCAATACCAACCATGAGGAAAACCAGCCGGCGCATCTCACGCTGCTCGACCCCTCCAAGGCCATCTCGGTGAACTGGAATGAGTATCGCAGCCCGGAGACGCGTTACTGCCCGGCCGGGGTATACGAGATTGTCGGCGAGGAGGCGGGTAACCCGCAATTGCAGATCAACGCGCAGAACTGCGTGCATTGCAAAACCTGTGACATCAAGGACCCGACCCAGAACATCAACTGGGTGGTGCCGGAAGGCGCTGGCGGGCCGAATTATCCGGGGGGCATGTAATCACCATGGGGGCGGGCGCCGCGCATCACCATGATGACCATGACGGGCATCATGGCCACCACCATCACGCTCACGCGCCCACGAATATGGGCATGGCCTTCGCGATCGGCATAGTGCTGAACGCCGGCTTCGTGGTGTTGGAGGTGGTGTTCGGGCTGTTCGGGCACTCGGTCGCCCTGCTGGCGGATGCCGGGCATAATCTGTCCGACGTGCTCGGCCTGGGCGTGGCTTGGCTTGCCGTGATTCTGGGCCGCCGCGCCCCCACTAGCCGCTTCACCTACGGGTTGGGCGGCACCAGCATCCTGGCGGCCTTGTTCAATGCGGTGTTTCTGCTTGTCGTTACCGGTGGGCTGACATGGGAGGCGCTACGCCGCTTCTTCGAGCCCGAGCCGGTGGCGGGCAAGACCGTGATGATCGTCGCGGCCTGCGGTATTCTCATCAAAGGTCTCTGCGCCTGGTTGTTTTCCGCCGGGCGTGGACACGACCTTAATGTGCGCGGGGCCTTCATGCACATGGCCGCCGATGCCCTGGTCTCGCTGGGCGTTGTGGCGGCTGGCGGCGTGATTCTGCTTACCGGCTGGCATTGGGTGGACCCGCTGACCAGCCTGGTGATCAACGCCGTCATCATTTTGGGCACGTGGGGGCTGCTCACCGGCGCGCTCGCCATGTCCGTCAACGCCGTGCCGCCACATGTCGATCTGCCGGAAGTGCGCGCCCTGTTGCTGGCGCTGCCGGGGGTGGAGGGGGTGCACGACCTGCATGTATGGCAGTTGAGCACGACGGAGACAGCGCTTACCTGCCATCTGGTGATGCCGGAGGGCCATACCGACGATAAATGGCTGACGGAGGCCGTAGCGCAGCTCACCGCGCGCTTCGGCATCAGCCATGTGACCTTGCAACCGGAATGCAGCGCGCCGACGGAGGCGCATCTGGCCGTCACGCATAATTATTAAGCGTGGCATCCGTGGCTTTGTCTTCGCGCTGAAAATCAGTATCCTGGCGGGCATGACAATTCGCATCGGAATCGCCGGTATTTCCGGCCGCATGGGTATTTATCTCGCTGAGGAAGCCGCCGCCGCGGCCACGCTTGCGGGCGGCACCAGCCGCTCCGGCGCGGCGCCGGGCGGCGCCTCGTACTTTCCCGACATTACGGCGCTGGCCGTCGAATCGGATGTGGTGATCGACTTTACCCATGCCAGCACGGTGGCCACTCATGCCGCCGCCCTGGCCAAGACCGAGACGCCCTGGGTGCTCGGCACCACCGGTTACGGGCCGGAGGATGAAGAAGCGATCGCCGCCGCCGCCAAGATCATCCCCATCATCGCCTCGCCGAATTTCTGCACCGGTGTGAACCTGCTGCTGCTGCTGGCCGAAAAGCTTGGCCACGCACTGCCGCCCACACAATACGACGCGGAGATTTTGGAAATGCATCACCGCCAGAAGGTGGATGCCCCCTCCGGCACCGCTTTGGCCCTGGGCCGCGCCGTGGCCGCCGGGCGCGGGGTGGAGCTGGAGGACGTGATGGTCTCAGGCCGCCACGGCCATACCGGCCCGCGCAAGGATGGCGAGATCGGCTTCGCCACGCTGCGCGGCGGGCAGATCGTAGGCAGTCACTCAGTGTTGTTCACGGCGGGGGACGAGCAGATTTCCCTGACCCACCATGCGTTTGACCGCCGGGTTTTCGCCTCGGGCGCCGTGCGCGCTGCTCTGTGGCTGCACGCCCAGCCCGCCGGGCTGTACGGCATGCGCGATTTCTTGCGCCTGTAATCTCTAGCCACTCAGCGGGTATTGACCCGGGGGGCCGGATAGGCCATCCGGGCCGCCTGAAACTTTAAGGGTTTTGCCATGCGTGATCGCGGTGAATTTCTGTTTACGTCGGAATCCGTCTCGGAAGGCCATCCGGACAAGGTTGCGGATCGGATTTCCGATACCGTTGTTGACGCTTATCTGGCCGCCGACCCGTATGCGCGCGTCGCCTGCGAAACCCTGGTGACGACGAATCGGATTATTCTGGCGGGCGAAGTTCGCGGCCCGGAGACGATCACCAAGGAATATCTGGCGCATCTCGCCCGTCTGGCGGTGCATGATATCGGCTATGATCAGGAAGGGTTCTCCTGGAAGAACGCGACCGTCGACGTGCATCTGCACGCGCAGTCCGCCGACATCGCCGTGGGCGTGGACGCCGCCGGCAACAAGGACGAGGGCGCGGGCGACCAGGGCATCATGTTCGGTTACGCCTGCACCGAGACCGAGGCGCTGATGCCTGCCCCGATCTATTATTCTCACCTGATCCTGCGGCGAATCTCCGAGCTGCGCCGCGCCGCCGATAGCCAGGTCAAGGGCCTGCTGCCGGACGCCAAGAGCCAGGTGACGCTGAAATACATCGACGGCAAGCCGGTTGGCGCCACCTCGGTGGTTGTCTCCATCCAGCATGTTGAGGGGCTGACCCCGGCCGACGTGAAGGAAATGCTGCGCCCGATCGTGACGGCGGCGCTGCCCGAGGGCTGGATGCCGCCGGATAGCGAGTTCTACGTCAACCCGACCGGCATTTTTGTCATCGGCGGGCCAGATGGCGATTGCGGCCTGACCGGGCGCAAGATCATCGTGGACACCTACGGCGGCGCGGCCCCGCATGGCGGCGGCGCGTTCTCCGGCAAGGACCCCACGAAGGTGGACCGTTCCGCTGCCTATGTCAGCCGCTACCTGGCCAAGAACGTGGTCGCCTCAGGCTTGGCCGAGCGCTGCACGCTGCAGCTCTCCTACGCCATCGGCGTGAGCCAGCCGCTTTCGCTGTACGTGGACCTGCACGGCACCGCCAAGGATGTGGATGAGGCCAAGGTGGCTGCGACCCTGCGCGAGTTGGTGAACCTGACGCCGCGCGGCATTCGCGAGCATCTGCAGCTCAACCGCCCCATCTACGCCCCGACCTCTGCGTTCGGCCATTTCGGCCGCACGCCGGATGCCGATCTGGGCACCTTCACCTGGGAAAAGACCGACCTGGTGCCGGCGCTGAAGGCGGCCTTTGGACGTTAAGCCACCCCCGGACCGGCTCTATGGCCGGGTAAAAGGCAAGAAACTCCGTCCGCGCCAGGAATGGCTGCTGGCGGAGTTCCTGCCGCGCCTGTCCTGGCCGGACGTGCCTTTTGCCATCACCCCGCGCGAAATCTGGCTGGAAGTCGGTTTCGGCGGTGGTGAGCATGCCTATGAACTGGCGACCCGGAACCCGGATGTCGGCTATATCGCGGCGGAAGTATTCGAGACGGGCATCTGCTCACTGCTCTCGCGCATTGCCCCGGATAACGTGGAACACCCCGAGCCGCTGCCAAATCTGCGCTTGTTCACCGATGACGCGCGGCCCTTGCTGCGCGGCATGGCAGACGGGTATTTGAGCAAGCTGTTCCTGATGTTCCCCGATCCCTGGCCGAAAGCCCGTCACGCCAAGCGCCGCTTCGTTCACCCGGAACTGCTGGCTGAGGCCGCGCGCGTGCTACGGCAGGGCGGGGAATGGCGAATCGCTTCTGACGACCCGACCTATCAGGAATGGACCGACGAGGTTCTGGGCGCGCAAACGGCCTTCGCCGTCACCCGCGCTACTGAACGCCCCCAAGGCTGGCCGCCGACCCGCTACGAGGCCAAGGCTATCGCCGCTGGGCGCCAGCCCGTGTATTGGTCGCTGACGCGGCTTTAACTCCCCAGGAATAGGCGCGGCGGCGGTTCGGCATTCAGGCAGGAGCAGAAGATCGTCAGCGTCCATAGCGCCAGGGCGATGATAACAGCCGTTCTGCCTGGCATGGTGAGTTGACCGTTGGGCGTGGTCAGCCGCCCGGCCTTGCCGTTGCTGTTCAACCAGGCGGCGTTCATGAACCCCAGCGTGATGAATAGCAGTTTCGGCGTGAGCCAGTCATGGCTGCCCACGGCCACGGGGTCGTAGAAGAACAGCGCCACGCCGGTGAGCATCGTCACGGCCAGGCTGGAATGAATAACCGGCATGGCGAGCCGGAAAAAGGGCCGCAACGGCAGCTCCACCGCCCTCCCGAGCAGGCGCAAATTCAGCAGCAGGACCGCGCCGAAAAAGATCGAGACCGTGAATACGTGTACGGCGCGGATGAGGAACTGCCAGGGCTGCAGGGCGAAATGCAGCGTGCGGTTATCCATGGCGATCAGGTATTGCGCCGGAATTCTGAATGAATCCATAGCATTAGTGAATGCGAGGCCGGGGGTCATGGTTTGTCCTTGGTGGTGGCGTGTGCCGTATGCGTTGTCTCTTGCTATTGCGAATGACTTCCATTATCAAGCATTAATGTCAATGCGAATTATTCGCAAAACTGCGATAGGCGGCACGGGATGACTCACGATTTGCGGCGGAAAATGATTGCGGTGGCGGCTTTTGCCTGCCTTGCCAGCTCGGCGGCAGCGGCCCCGCCAAGCGTGCAGCTCACCTTGCAGGACCATAAATTCACCCCGGACCATGTGCAGGTGCCAGCGGGGGCGCGCTTCAAGATCCTCGTCACCAACCTCGACACCACGCCGGACGAGTTCGAGAGTCCAGACCTGCGCGTCGAAAAAATCGTCGTGCCGGGGCAGACGATCACCGTGTTCGCCGGGCCGCTCGCCCCTGGCACGTATGCATTTTACGATGACTATCACCCCGAGACCGCGCATGGCGTGGCGGAGGCGAAATAACATGCTGGCAAGCTTCATCATTGTCTTTCGGGAAGTGCTGGAGGCGGGGCTGATCGTTGGCATCGTGCTTGCCGCCACGGTCGGCATCAGCCGTCGCGCGCCGTATCTGTGGGGCGGCGTTTTTGCCGGGGTGGCCGGGGCGTGCCTTGTCGCCGCCTGCATCGGCGCGCTCTCCAGCGCCTTCGCCGGTAATGGGCAGGATCTGTTCAACGCCGCGATCCTCTGCTTCGCGGTTATCATGCTCGGCTGGCATTCAGTCTGGATGGCCCGGCATGGCCGCGAAATGGCCCGTCAGATGCAGGATATGGGTGCCTCCGTCACTTCCGGCGAAACAACCCTGCTGGCCATGGCCGCCGTCATCGCGGTTGCCATTCTGCGCGAGGGCTCGGAGGTCGTGTTGTTCCTCTATGGCATCGCCACCGCCGCGCATCTCACGGCTTTTGCGATTATCGCTGGCTCTGCCTTAGGGGTTGCCGCAGGGGCGGCGGTCTCCTGGGGGCTGTATCGCGGTCTGCTCGCCATTCCGCTCCGGCGCTTGTTCGGCGTCACTGGCTGGCTCATCGCCTTGCTTGCCGCAGGCATGGCCGGGCAGGCGGCGGCGCTGCTCGCCAATGACGATATCATCCCCGCCTTTGGCTACCAGCTCTGGGATACATCCTGGCTGCTCTCCACCGGCTCGCTGCTGGGCCGCGCCATGCAGGCGCTGGTTGGTTACTCCGACCGCCCGATGGGCGTGCAACTCGCCGCCTATACCGCCACCCTCGCCACCCTCGTCTGTCTCTCGAAATGGGCCGGAAGGCCCAGGATTTTGTCAAAACAGGAGTCTTGAACATGCTGCCGAAACGACTGCTCGCCACCGCCGCCATCCTCGCCGTCGCGCACGGCGCGCAAGCCAAGGAATATTACATCGGCGGCCCGGATTATAAGGACAGCATGGAGATCGTGACGAGCTACCTGCTCGGCATCCAGATGGACCCGATGCCGCCCGACATGCCGATGGGCACGGATGCAATCCATCTGGAGGTCGACCTGCACGCCACCGCCAACAATCCCTGGGGCTATGACGACCAGTCCTGGATTCCCTATGTGACGATCAGTTATGTGCTGACCAAGCAAGGCACGGATTGGACGGCAAAGGGCAAATTGCTGCCGATGAGCGCCAATGACGGCCCGCATTACGCCGACAGCCTGGCGATGGACGGTCCTGGTAAATACACGGTGGTTTACACGTTCCAGCCGCCCGTGGTGAACGGCTATTACCGCCACACCGACAAGGCGACCGGCATCCCGTCCTGGTGGGCGCCATTCACCGAGACGTTCTCCTTCACCTATCCGGTGAAGTCCTAAACGCCCGCGAGCGTGAGCCGGGGGAGGCTTACGCCTCCTCCTCGTCCTCTTCCTCAAGGCCGAATTGTTGCGCTTCTTCGTCATACTCGAAGATTTCGGCGTAGCGGCCCCAGGAGATCACGGTGCGCAGCGTTTCCTCGGCGTATTCGGGGGACATATGGTCCTCCAGCTCGTCGCGGAACCGCACGGCGGAGGCGCGGTGGTTGCTGCGCTGGTCGATAACGGCGCGGATGGCGTTGATCAGCGGCACATGCGCCTTCAGCTGTGTCGCGAAGATCTCCTTGCGGTCCTCGGTTTCCGCCTCGGCGAAGCGCTTTCCGGTTTCGGTGAGGATAAGGTCGCCTTCCTCCAGCTCGGCGAAGCCGAGCATGCCCAGCGTTTCACCCAGCGGCAGCAGCTCGTCGGCCTCGTATTGCAATGCCGCGGCCAGCGCCGGCAAATCGGCCCGGCCATCGTAAGGCGGGCTGCTCAGCGTCTCCAGCAGGCCGGCCATCAGGTTGGTGCCCACCGGGTGCAGCGGCGTGGCAAAGCCCGTGGGCGGTACCGCCGGTGCGGCCTGCACCTCTTTTGGCGCGCGGCGGGTCATGATGCCGTAGATGTCGTCCACCAACTGGCGGAAGGCCGGGTCGAACCGGTTGCGCGGATGCGCGAAGGGCACGGTCAGCTCATGCGCCACGCGGCCTGGGTTGGAGGAGAACACTAGAATGCGGTCGCACATCAGCACCGCCTCCTCAATGTTATGGGTGACGATCAGCACCGATTTCACTGGCAGTTTCTTGTCCATCCAGAGGTCGATAAGGTCGGTGCGCAGCGTCTCCGCAGTCAGCACGTCCAGCGCCGAGAACGGCTCGTCCATCAGCAGCAGATCCGGGTGCACCACCAGCGCCCGCGCCAGGCCCACGCGCTGGCGCATGCCGCCGGAAAGCTCCTTGGGGTAGGCGCCGTCGTAACCGCCGAGGCCGATGAGGTCGATCGCCTCTTCCGAGCGCTCCTCGCGCTCATGCTTCTTCACGCCCAGGGCTTCCAGCCCCAGCTCCACATTCTCCTGCACGGTCAGCCAGGGGAACAGGGCGAAGCTCTGGAACACCATCGCGACGCCCGCCGCCGGGCCGTGCAGCGTCTCGCCGCGCCACTTCACCTCACCGGCGGTCGGCTTGAGCAGGCCGGAGACAATGCGCAGCAGGGTGGATTTACCCGAACCGGAGCGCCCGAGCAGCCCGACAATCTCGCCCTCCTGCAAGGTGAGGTCGACATCGTCCAGCACCACGAGGTCGGCGCTGGCCTCCTTGTGGTAGGACTGCCGGCAGTTGCGGACCGTGAGCAGCGGCTGAATTGCGTTCTGATCCATGGTCTTACCCCAGAGTGGTGCGGCGGGTTGCGTAGGCATAAAGCGGCCGCCAGAGAATACGGTTGAAGGTGATGACGAAGGTGGCCATGACCGCGACGCCGAGCACGACGCGCGCCGTGTCGCCATTGGCGGTGGCCTCGGCGATGTAGGCGCCCAGCCCGTGCGCGGCGAGGGTATGGTTGCCCCAGCTCGCCACCTCAGCGACGATGGAGGCGTTCCACGCGCCTCCCGAGGCGGTGATGGCGCCAGTGATGAAATAGGGCAGAATGCCGGGGATCATCACCTTGCGCCACCAGAGCCAGCCCTGGATATGGAAGTTTGCCACGGCTTCCTTCATGTCTCCGGGGAAGGCGGCGGCCCCGGCGATGACGTTGAACAGCACGTACCATTGCGTGCCGATCAGCATCAGCGGTGTCAGCCAGATATCGGCGCTGAGATGGTAATACACAATCAGCAGCACCACCGGCGGGAACAGCAGATTGGCCGGGAAGGCGGCGAGGAACTGCGCGATCGGCTGGGCGATGCGCGTGGCCTTGGGCCGCAGGCCGATCCATACACCCACCGGCACCCAGATAATTGCGGCGACGGCCATAAGCACGGTCACGCGCAGCATGGTGAAGGTGCCCATCAGCATGGCCTGGCCCAGATCGTGCCAGTGCAGCGTGCCGGAGATGAAGCCGATAATCTTCCACCCCGCATAGGCCGCCACCAGGGCGATGGCGGTGAACCACAGGGCGTCCACGGCGCGGGAGGGTTCGCGGCTTTCATCCACCTGGCGCGTCGCGGCGAAGCTCAGCCGCAGGCGGAACACCGCGCGCATCGCCCCGGTCACGGTCTCGCCGATCTCGCGGAATAGCTGCGTGCGGCGCAGCAGCTTCAGCATCCAGGGTTCGGGGCCGGAGATTGCCGCCGTGGTCTCGAAGCGGAATTTGGCCGACCACGCCACCAGCGGGCGGAAGATCAGCTGGTCATAGAGGAGGATCACCACGAGCATGGCGAGAATGGCGTAAAAGATGGCGCGCAGGTTTTCCTCGCGCAGCGCCGTGGCCACGTAGGAGCCGATGCCGGGCAGGGTGAAAGTGGTGTTGCCCACCGTCACGGCCTCGGACGCCACAACGAAGAACCAGCCGCCGGACATTGAGAGCATGGTGTTCCACACCAGCCCCGGCATGGCGAAGGGCACGTCCAGCCGCCAGAATTTCTGCCACGGGCTGAGGCGGAAGCTGCGCGAGACCTCCTGCAGATCATTCGGCAGGGTGGTCAGCGACTGGTAGAAGCTGAACGCCATGTTCCAGGCCTGGCTGGTGAAGATCACGAACACCGAGGCCAGCTCGGCCCCCATCACCTTGCCGGGGAATAACCCCATGAAGAACACGGTGGTGAAGGTGAGGAAGCCCAGAATGGGTACGGATTGCAGAATGTCGAGAATCGGCACCAGCACCATGCCCGCGCGGCGGGATTTGGCCGCGAGCGTGGCATAAGTGAAGGTGAAGAGCAGCGAGAAAAACAGTGCCGCGAACATGCGCGCGGTGGAGCGCAGCGCGTAATAGGGCAGATAAGAGGGGTCGAGATGGATCGTTGTGTTTTGGATGGCGGCGATCGGCGTGGAGATCGTGCCCCGGCCAACATCCACCAACGCGATCAACAGCCCCATGACGAGCAGCAGCGCGGCTCCGTCCCAGCGGTTCGGAAGTCGGCGCCCGGCCAGGATCGAGGGGGTGTAGTTGGTCATTTCGCCACCTGGCATTCGGGGTTGGACGTATAGCCCCCCTTAACCATGGCAAAGAGGTTTGTCACCCGGGTAAGGCGTTGCGCTTTGATGACAGCTACAGCCCGTCATGGCTATGCGTGTGGTCCCCGTGTGTGTGCGGCTGGCCCTCGCGCGTCAGCGGTATCAGGTGAAGATGTGCGTAGCGCACCCCGCGCTGGGCCGTCAGCGTGTCGGCATGGCGCTGTATGGCGGCGGCGGGGCCACGCAGCAGCGCTACCTCCAGGCAGTTATCATGGTCGAAATGCACATGCGTGGTGGCGATGCCGAGGTCGTGATGCGCGTGCTGCGCGTCCACCAGGCGCTGCGGCAGTTCGCGCACGGAGTGGTCATACACATAGGTCAGGCTGGCCACGCAGGGGGCGTCGCCATCGGTCACATGCTCATGCTTGGCGGCGTCGCGCAGCATATCGCGGATCGCCTCTGAGCGGCTGGCATAGCCCCGCTGGGCCGCCAGAGCGTCGATGCTGGCCAGCAATTCGTCGTCGATTGTGATCGTGATCCGTTCCATTCGTCCTGCCTCCGCTTCCAGGCAGTGTAGAGCATAATAGGCGGCTTCATAAGTCTACTCTGGTGGCCGTCCGGGCGCGATTTTCTGCGCACCGAGGCTCAAAAACGCCTCACCGGCGCCACGCCTGAAATAGCCTTTAAGGGGTTCCGGTGGTGTTGGTGTGATGAATTGATATTTACATCATACTGGCGCGCGGATAAGCCGTGAGCAGACGGAAACAGGGGCAGATGCGATGCTGAGGGCCTTGAAGCGGGTATTTGGAAACGATTCCGGCGGTCTGCGCGGCAAAATATTGGCGCTGTACGTGGTGCTAGGGCTGGCCAACATCCTGTTATGGGGAGCGGCTATCGCCACCTTCAGGCATTACCCGCTGCTGCTAGGCACCGCTTTTCTGGCTTACAGCTTCGGCCTGCGCCACGCTGTGGATGCAGACCATATCGCCGCCATCGACAACGTCACCCGCAAGCTGATGCAGCAGGGCAAGCGCCCGCTGGGCACGGGGCTGTATTTCTCGCTTGGTCATTCCAGCGTGGTGTTCGCGCTCTCCGCCGCCGTGGCGCTCACTGCCGTGGAGGTTAAATCCCATTTCGTGGCCCTGGAAAGCTTCGGCAACATTGCCGGCACGCTCGTCTCCGCCGGGTTTCTGCTTGCCATCGCCAGCGTCAACATCCTCGTTCTGGTCTCGGTCTTCCAGACCTTCCACCACGTGAAATCCGGCGGGGTGTATTCGGATGAAGACCTGAACCTGCTTCTTGCCAAGCGCGGGTTTTTTGGGCGGGTTTTCAGGGGGCTGTTCGGGTTGGTCGAGCATAGCTGGCAGATGTACCCGGTGGGGCTGCTCTTCGGCCTGGGGTTCGATACCGCGACCGAGGTGGGCCTGCTAGGCATTTCCGCCGCCGAGGCCTCGCACGGTCTGCCCATCTGGTCGATCATGCTGTTTCCGGCGTTGTTCATGGCGGGAATGTCGCTCATCGACACCACCGACGGCATCCTCATGCTCGGCGCTTATGGCTGGGCCTTCGCCCGGCCGCTGCGCAAGCTCTACTATAACATCACCATCACTTCGGTCTCGGTTCTGGTGGCGCTTATTGTCGGCGGGCTGGAGACGCTGGGGCTGGTGCAGGGCGAGTTCAACCTCTCCGGCGCCGTGTGGGACGGTGTCGCCGCGCTGAACGGCAATTTCGGCACGTTCGGCTACATTATCATCGGCGTGTTCATACTGAGCTGGATCGTCTCCGTCTCGATCTACAAGTTCAAGCGCTATGACGAGATCGAGGTGCGGGTAGCGGAGTCTTAAGCCTCGAAAATCAGCATCAGATACGCTCCGAACAGCACCAGATGCACTGCGCCTTGCAGCACGTTCGTGCGGTTGCTGGAAAATGTGATCAGGCTGACCGTCAGGGTGAGGATCAGCATCACCGCATTGGCGTTTTGCAACCCGAGCACGAGGTCATAGCCCATGACCCGGCTGACCACGATCATCGCCGGTATGGTCAGGCCGATGGTGGAGAGCACCGAGCCCATGAAGATATTCATCGCCCGTTGCAACTGGTTGGCCAGGGCGGCGCGCACCGCGCCCAACGCCTCAGGCGTTGCCACCAGCAGGGCTATGGCAATGCCCCCCAGCGCCGGCGGCGCGTGGCAAATGTGCAGCAGCTCGCTTACTGGCTCGCCCAGTTGTTCGGCCAGATACACCAGCGGCGCCATGTAGGAGGCGAGCAGCACGGCGTGCAGCGCCGGGGGCAGGGTAAGGCTGGACGGCGTCTTATGCACGGCCGCTTCCTCCAGCACGAAATAGCCGCGATGCCGCACCGTCTGCACCGCCACAAACGCCGTATACAGCCCTATGGAAACCAGGGCGACGAACACCTCCTGCGCGCCGGAGAGCGTCGGCCCGGCGGTGGTGCTGGTATAGCTGGGCAGGATCAGGCTTAGCACCGTGAGCGGGATGATCACGCCCAGATACGCATTCGCCCCTTGCAGGTTGAATAGCTGTTCCCGGTAGCGCCAGCCCCCGGCCAGCAGCGAGATGCCGACCATGAAATTGAGCAGGATCATCACCACCGAGAAGATCGTGTCCCGCGCCAGCGCCGGCTCGTCGCCAGCATGCGCCATCAACGCCGAGATGCTGATGACCTCAATCAGCGTTACCGCCAAAGTGAGCAGCAGCGTGCCATAGGGCGCGCCCAGCCGGGTGGCCAGATGCTCCGCATGCCGCACCACCGCCAAGCAGCAGCCCATCAGCACCGCGAACAGGCAGAGCGTTTTTACCGCAAGTGCCGCGGTGCTGGTGGCGGGAATACCTACATAAAAAATCAGGCTGGCCGCGAGGGCCACGCCGAGAAACCATTCCCGCCGCAAGGCGGACAAAGCTGTCCGGCTGCCGCTCATTAATGCCCCGTGCTGCCGAAGCCGCCAGTGCCCCGCTCGGTTTCGTCCAGATCCTCCACCTCGTGCCACGCGGCCCGTACCACCGGGGCCAGCACCGCCTGGGCGATGCGCATGCCGCGCGTGACGGTGAAGATCTCATCGCCAGCGTTCAGCACGATCACGCCGACCTCGCCCCGGTAATCCTCATCGATTGTGCCGGGCGAATTCGGCACCACGATGCCGTGCTTCAGCGCGAGGCCCGAGCGCGGGCGCACCTGCATCTCATAGCCGGGCGGCAAGGCGATGCTGAACCCGGTAGGGATCAGCACGCGTTGGCCGGGCGCGATGCTCACCGGGCACTCCACCGCCGCCAATAGGTCCATGCCCGCCGCGCCCGAGGTGGTATAGGCGGGCAGATCCAGCCCCACGCCATGCGCGAGGCGGCGGATTTTTACCGGTACAGTCATGCGAAATAGTCTCCAATTCGTTCAGCCAGCTTTGCCGCCAGCATGGTCTTGCTCATCTTTTCCCAAGCCTCAGCGCCGGATTCGGTGAGGAGCAGGATCTCATTCGCATCGCCGCCCATGATGCCGGTACCACCGACATCATTGGCCACCAGCCAGTCGCACCCCTTGCGCGCCCGCTTGGCGGCGGCGTGCTCGGCCAGCTTCTCCGTCTCCGCCGCGAAACCCACCACCAGCCTGGGCCGAAGCGGGCCGGGTTTGGAAATCTCGGCCAGTATGTCGGGGTTTTCCGTCAGATGCAGGGCAGGGGGCGCACCGCTGCCATCCTTCTTCAGCTTCTGCGCCGCGGCTTCCACGCGCCAGTCGCCCACGGCCGCCGCGCAGACCGCGATATCCGCCGGAAGCGCGTCCAGCACCGCATCGCGCATCTCACGCGCGGTCTCCACCTGCGCCAGCGTCACGCCAAGCGGCGCGGGAAGGCTCACCGGCCCGCTCACCAGCGTCACCCGTGCGCCCAGAGCCGCCAGCGCCGCCGCGATGGCATGGCCCTGTTTGCCCGAACTGCGATTGGCGATGTAGCGCACCGGGTCGATCGGCTCATGAGTTGGCCCGGAGGTGACAATGGCGTGCTTGCCCTTGAGTGGCCCGTTATTCAGCGCCGCCTCTATCGCCGCCAGAATGACCGGCGGCTCGGCCAGACGCCCCGGCCCGAACTCGCCGCAGGCCATCGGCCCCACATCCGGCGGCACCACCAGCACGCCGCGCTCGGCGAGTAACGCCATATTGGCCTGCGTGGCCGGGTGCTCCCACATGCGCACGTTCATCGCCGGGGCCACCAGCACGCGCTTGTCGGTGGCCAGAAGCAGCGTGCCCGCCAGATCGTCAGCCACTCCCGCCGCCAGTTTGGCCAGAATATTCGCCGTGGTCGGCGCCACCACCACTAGGTCCGCCGCGCGGGACAGCTCGATATGCCCCATCTCGCTCTCATCGGTCAGCGAGAACCGCTCCTGGTACAACTTGTTCCCCC
>JAQUAC010000219.1 GCA_028687415.1 Acidocella sp.
CAGCCGCTGCGCCCGGTAGGTGAGCTGGTTATTGAGCTGGAAATTCGCGACCATGGCGACGATGGTGCCCAGCGTCTGCGCCGTGGCGAACTCGAAGCCCAGCATCGTCGCGGCCTGAAGTACAACTAGGTTGACCAGCACGCCCACGCCGCCCACCAGCGCGAAGGAGAGAAAGCGCAGAGGCACCATGCCGTGCAGCGCCTTGTCGATCAGCATGCCGGCGAATTGCGCCAGCACCAGCACGTCCAGCTTGCTCTCGCCCGCCGTGCGGGGGCGGAATTTATACGGAATTTCAGTGACTTTCAGCCGCTTCGGCGAGGCCAGGATCAGATCCAGCAGGATCTTGAACCCTTGGCCGGTCAGCCGCGCGGCCAGCGTCTCGAACATCTCCCGCCGGAGCAGGAAAAACCCGCTCATCGGGTCGGTGATGGTGGTGCCGGTGACAAGTTGTGCCACTTTGATGCCGGTCTCGGAGAGTTTTACTCGCAGCGGGGAGGAAAGCCCGGAGGAATCTCCGCCTTCCACATGCCGGCTGCCCACAGCCATGTCCGCGCCCTTGGCCACGGCGTCCAGCATCAGCGGCAGGCGGGTTTCGTCATGCTGCATGTCGCCGTCGATCACCGCCACATAATCGGCGGAGGAGGACAGCGCCCCCTCGATAACGGCGGAGGACAGCCCCCGCCGCCCGATGCGGCGGATGCAGCGCACCCGGCTATCGGCACGGGCGATCTCGCGCGCGGCGGCGCTGGTGCCGTCCGGGCTGTCGTCATCAACGAACACGACCTCCCACGCGATGCCGGTGAGCGCCTTGTCCAAGGCGGCGACCATGGGCGCGACATTCGCGCGCTCATTATAACACGGTACGACGACCGTGAGGGTGGGGGTCACGTTACGGGTTCAGAGGGTGTCGAGCATTGCCTCGGCGCGGCTCACCTCGAAGCCGCCCGGTTCCTCAACCGCCAGCTCGGTGACCACGCCATCCTCTATCACCAGGGCAAAACGCTGGCTGCGCACGCCCATGCCGCGCGCGATCAGGTCCAGCTCCAGCCCCAGCGCCTTGGTGAAGGCGGCGGACCCGTCCGCCAGCATCACCACTGATTCTCCAACCTTCTGGTCCTTGGCCCAAGCGCCCATCACAAAGGCATCGTTCACGGCCAGGCAGACAATCTTGTCCACGCCCTTGGCCTTGAACTCCGGGGCCAGCTTAACGAAGCCCGGCAGATGCTTGGCGCTGCATGTAGGGGTAAAGGCGCCGGGCACGGCGAACAGCACCACTTTGCCATGGCCGAGAAGCTCCGCGGTGTCCGCTTCACGCGGGCCTTCCGCTGTCGCAACCATGAGTTTCATGGCTGGAATTTTATCGCCTGTCTTGATCATGTTGTCCTGCTGTAATTCCCTGACGGATGAATCTTCGTATACGAACTGTCCAGGTCCGTGAAGATGGTGCAACGCGGGGCTGGCCCTGCGCCCGGTGCGTGAATATATTGGCGCCATGGTGGAAGCAGGAATTTCCGGGCACGCCCGGCCGGATTGGCTGACGGGACAAATGTTGATCGCGATGCCGTCAATGCGCGATCCGCGCTTTGCTCAGAGCGTGATCTTCCTCTGTGCCCACAGCACTGAGGGCGCGATGGGCGTGCTCCTCAACCGCCCCCTGAAAACCCCGAAATTCCCGGACCTGCTGCGCAAGCTCGGCATTGAGCCCAACCCGCCGCGCCGCGAGATCTTGCTGGGCCAGGGCGGGCCGGTGGATGATAACCGCGGCTTTGTCCTGCACTCGGCGGATTGGACGACGGAAGGCAGTCTGGATGTGGATGGGAGCCATGTGCTCACTGCAAGCCTTGAAGTCCTGCACGCCATAGCCGAAGGCGGCGGCCCGGCGCAGGCGCGGCTGGTGCTGGGCTATGCCGGGTGGGATGCCGGGCAGCTGGACGAGGAAATTCGCCAAAACTCTTGGTTGAGTGTCCCGGCGGACGACGCCATTGTCTACGACGCCGTTTACCAAACCAAATGGCAGCGGGCCTTGGCCAAGCTGGGCATCGACCCCAGCAGGCTCTCGGGCGCCGCGGGGCGCGCATGAGCCGGGTCATCATCGCCACGCACAACCCGGGCAAGCTGAAGGAATTTTTGTCCTTGCTGGCGCCGCTCGGTTATGCGGTCACCTCTTCAGGAGAGCTTGGCCTGCCCGAGCCGGAGGAGACGGCGGACACCTTCCCCGGCAATGCGCGGATCAAGGCTTTAGCGGCGGCGCGGGCTTCCGGCCTGCCGGCCTTGGCTGATGATTCCGGCCTGTCTGTCGCCGCTCTTGGCGGCGCGCCGGGCGTATTCTCGGCCCGCTTTGCCGCCGGAGATTACCCGGCGGCGTTTGCCCGCATCATCGAGGCCGCACAGGCTGCCGATGAATGGCGCGCTTGGTTCACCTGTGCTCTCTGTTTGGCACAGCCGGACGGCACCACCGCTACCTATATCGGCCAGGCGCATGGGCGCATCGCCCCGGCGCCGCAGGGGCTGGGCGGGTTCGGCTACGATCCGCTCTTCATCCCCAACGGTTACGAGCAGAGCTACGCCGAGCTGGGGCACGCGGTGAAGGACCGGATCAGCCACCGCGCCCAGGCTTTCGCCCAGCTCGCGGCGGCGCTTAAAGCTTAGAAATTATCCTTGGCGGTCCGCAGCTTGGCGAACGCCTCGGCATCCGGCGCGCGCAGAAACGGGTTGGTCGCCCGCTCCATGCCCAGTGTCACCGGCAGGGTCGGCTGTCCGGCGGCGCGCAGGGCCTTTACCTCCGCCGCGCGGGCCTGCAAGGCGGTGTTCTCCGGGTCCATGGCCAGCGCGAATTTGGCGTTGGACTCGGTGTATTCATGCCCGCAGCATACCAGCGTCTCATCCGGCAGGTCGTCGAATTTATGCAGCGAGGCGTACATCTGCGCGGCGCTGCCCTCGAACAACCGGCCGCAGCCCAGGCTGAACAGCGTGTCGCCCGGCAGCAGAATGCCGCCATCGGCGATGTAATAGGCGATGTGCCCGAGCGTGTGCCCCGGCACCTCTATCACCCGCAGCTTCGCCCCGCCGAAATCCACCAGCGCGCCCTCGTAGACAGGTCTGTCTAGCTTTGGCAGGCGGTGCGCATCCGCCTGGTTGCCCACCACCACTGGCTGGTAGCGTGCCACCAGCTCCGGCACGCCGTCGGTATGGTCGTTGTGGTGATGTGTGAGGAAAATGAAATCCAGCCCCAGCCCGGCGGTTTCCAGCGCCGCGATGGCCGGGGCCGCCTCGGCCGGATCCACAATGCCCACCTTGCCCGAGACGGAATCCGTCAGTAGCCATGAGTAATTGTCGCTCAGCATCGGAATCGCCCGCGCGGTCACCGCCATCTCTGTCACTCCTCTGGGTTCAGGCGCTATATAAGGGCAATGGCGATGGATGCGCGAGATGCGGCCGGATTTTACACGACGCCTCTGGGGCGGCTGACGGCCAGCTTGCTGCGGGCGCAGCTCGGCGCGCTATGGCCGAACTGCACCGGGCTGGCAGTGCTGGGATTGGGCTTTACCGGGCCGTATCTGCCGCTCTGGCAGAAGCAGGCGGCGCGGTGCATCGCGGTGTCCCCTGGGCATATGGGCAATGCCGCCTGGCCCGCCGGGTGCCCCAGCCTGGCTTGCACCGTCGAGGAAGACGCGCTGCCCTTCCCGGATTTGCTGTTCGACCGCATTCTGTTGGTGCATGGTCTGGAACAGGCCGACAACGCCCGCCGCACCTTGCGTGAGGCGTGGCGGCTATTGAAGGATGATGGCCGGCTGATTGTGGTGGTGCCGAACCGCAGGGGTTTATGGGCCTATGCCGAATCCACCCCCTTCGGCCACGGGCAGCCATACTCAGAGGGTCAGCTCGGGCGGCTGCTGAACGGGCTGTTTTTTCAGGTGGAAGCCCAGCGTCCGGCACTGTTCGCGCCGCCGCTCGGCTGGCCCCCGGCGCTGCGCCTGTTCAATATGTGGGAGCGTGCGGGCAAGGCGCTTGTTCCGCAACTCGCCGGACTCACCATCGCCGAGGCGACCAAGAACCTGCACGGCCTTATCCCCGCCCGCGGCCGCGCCGCCGGGCGGCGCGTGCTGGTGGATGCTGGGCGGTAAGGCCAGGGGTGTAGCCCTCAAGGCGACCCTTTTTGATAAACCGAATGAGCGAGTTCCAAAGGCTCGGCCCTTGGAGGGAGACAAGGGGCAAAACCCCCTGACCTTGCAGCCCTACGGCGCGGCGCCGGGGTTGGCGGCGGCATAGGCTTGCTGTTCCGGGGTCATCTCGAAGCCGATGAGAATTTGCGTCTGGCTGGAAGCCGGGATGTTGGGCAGCTCTATTTTCACGTTCTTGCTGACGGCCTGGGCCATGCTGGCATTACCATCAAAATGCAGCTTGATGGTGTAATCCTGCTTCTGGATGATGTTGTTGCCCTTGGTGATGGCGACGAACCAGGGCAGCGTGAGCGTGGCCTCGTTATTGGCGGGGCCATTGCTGGCGGCGAAGCCCGCCTTCAGGGTCACGAGCAGGGCCTTTTT
>JAQUAC010000220.1 GCA_028687415.1 Acidocella sp.
GCGATGGAAGAAGTCCTCGCCATGCATTGGGATGTCGCGGAATGCGCCGTCATCGCCCGGGCCGACGCGCTGAAGGGTGAAATCCCCTACGGCCTCGTGGTGCTGAAAGCCGGTGTGGTGCGTAACCCCAAGGAGATCGAGACCGAACTCATCGCCCTGGTGCGCGAGAAGATCGGCCCCGTCGCCGCCTTCCGCGATGTCATGGTCGTGCCACGCCTGCCGAAAACCCGTTCCGGCAAAATCCTGCGTGCCACCATGCGCAAAATCGCCAATGGCGAGCCGGTCACCATCCCCAGCACCATCGAGGACCCGGCCGTCATCGACCAGATCACCGCCGCCTTCGCCGCCCCTGTGTAAGCGCCAAGACCAGATACGTTCCCGCTCCGGCCCTACAGCCCGAACGGGAACGTATCCGGCGTCCCTTCCTGCAATTTCGTCTCGATCGGCGTCACTGCATTGGTTTCGTCAAACCAGATATATTCGTCGAACTGGTCCGGCAGCACGGCCTGAAAGTAGTGGCTCGCCATCTCCGTCTCCGGCCGGTAGAGCACACCAATGGCCCGTTCCAAGCGCGGCGGCAGCAGCACACTCCACACCTCGGGCGAAAAGCGCGCCCGCAGCGGCAGCATGAAGCGCGGCAGCCCCGTGGCGTAGCACAAAAACTCGTAACTCCTTAGCTGCGCCGGCAGCACGGTCTTCACCTCCATCGGCGCCTCCCAGTCAGACGCCGCCGCCACTTTGCCGGTATTGGTGCCGAACCCAATGGCGTAGCACGCATCGCCAAATTCCTCCCGGCAAAGATGCCCGATATTATACTCCCCCCGCGCCGCCATCTCCGTTGCCGCCGCGTTGCCAACATGCGAGTTATGCGCCCAGACGATCGCCTTCGTCTCCGGCCCATGAAATTCCAGCAGATTTTTCAACGTCTCGAACATATGGTTGTCGCGGAGATTCCACGTCACCCGGCCACCGCGATACAGCGCGCGGTAATACCGTTCCGCATCCGCCACCAGCCGCGCATTCTGCACCGCATCCATGAAGCGCTCGCCATCGTGCATTGTGTAGTCGAGCCGTTTCTTCAGCAGATAATCCAGCATCCGCGTCACCGCCTCCTCGCAGGTCTGGAAGTGCGGCCTCATCGCGGCATGGCCATAGGTTTCCGGGTCGTCCTCCCACTGGCTCAGGCAGCCATAGCGCAGGCGGGCGAGCTTCGCGCCCTCCGGGTCCATCTCATCAAGATAGCCAAGAATCACCTTAATCGACGTGTATAGGCTGTACAGATCAAGCCCATACATCGCCACGCGCTTGCTGGCGCCGCGCTCGGCATTATGGCGACGCAGCCAGTCAACGAAGGTTTTCACCTCCGTATTGCGCCACATCCAGGTCGGGAACCTCGCGAACGCCGCCCATTCACTCAACGGATATTCAAAATGCCGGACATAATGGTCGAACCGCGCCACATCCGGCCAGTCGCCCTCCAGCGCGATAAAGCTGAACCCCCGGCGCAGAATCAATTCCTGCGAAATACGCGCCCGCATCCGGTAAAATTCCGAGGTGCCGTGCGTCGATTCTCCAATCAGCACAATCTTCGCATCGCCAATACGCGCCAGCAGACCGTCCAGCTCAGCATCATCGACCGTATCGAACACCTCCGCCGCGCGGGTAATGGCGGCCACGGCTTCCTTCTCGTGCACGGGCGTTCCAGCTGCCGACACCACGCGCTCCAGCGGATCCTCCGTCATCCATCCCTCCTTGCCCACCAGCGGCACAAAGCGGACATCCATAAGTTCCTCGGTCCTGAACTCATCCAGCCCCACGCGCGTCACACGAACCAGCGCCTGCGCCCGCTGCGAACTGCCGATGGGAATAACCAGCCGCCCGCCAAGCTTTAATTGCTGCTTGAGCGTATCAGGCACATCCGGCCCGCCCGCCGCCACGATAATCGCATCGAACGGCGCTTGCGCGGGCCAACCCAGCGTACCGTCCCCCTGGCGCACATGCACATTGTCATAGCCCTGCGCCTTCAGCGCCGCCGCCGCCTGCTCCGCCAGTGTGCCAATGCGTTCGACCGTGTAAACCACCCCTCCCATCTGCGCCAAAACAGCGGCGGCATAACCGGAGCCGGTGCCAACCTCCAGCACCTTGTCGCCGCTTTGCAGATCAAGCGCCTCCACCATCATGGCAACAATGTAAGGCTGGGACATGGTCTGCCCGGCATCAATGGGCAACGCCGCATCCTCATAGGCATATTTCCGCAATTTTTCTGGCAAAAACGCCTCACGCGGAACCGCCCGCATCGCCGCCAGCACGGTAGGGGAGCGCACGCCACGAGCGCGGAGTTGCTGCTCCACCATATCCTCACGAGATGTCAGAAATTTCGTCACTATCCTGCCCCTACTCTCGAAGTATCCCCCTTAACCCCCCTCCCGGCACAGGGCCTTGATTTTGGTCAACCATCATTCCGGCCACGGTCCTTTGACGAAGACCAGTGACACGCCGCGCACCCGCGTGCACTATCCCGGCATGCGCGCGATGATCCTCGAAAAGCCCGGCACCAGACTGCAACCCCGCATTTGCGACGCCCCAGAACCAGGGCCGGGTCAGGTGCTGGTGCAAGTCTGCGCCTGCGGTGTCTGCCGGACAGATCTGCATGTGCTCGACGGAGAATTGCCAAACCCGAAACTGCCTCTCATCCTCGGCCATGAAATCGTCGGCCGGGTGCTGGGCACCGGGCCGGGAGCAGAACAATTCATCCCCGGCATGCGCATCGGCATTCCCTGGCTCGGCTGGACCTGCGGCGTCTGCGATGCCTGCCGCGCGGGCCGGGAGAATCTCTGCCCGCGGGCGCGTTTCACCGGCTACCAGATCAATGGCGGCTATGCCGAGCAGACCGTGGCCGATGCCCGCTACTGCTTCCCCATCCCCGAGGCGTATTCAGACACCGAAGCCGCCCCGCTGCTCTGCGCCGGGCTCATCGGTTACCGCACCTTGCGCATGGCGGGCGATGCCAAGCGCCTCGGCATTTACGGCTTCGGCGCCGCCGCGCATATCGCCGCCCAGGTGGCGCGGTTTCAGGGGCGGGAGGTCTTCGCCTTCACCCGGCCCGGCGACATTGCGGCACAGGATTTCGCCCGCAGCATCACCGGCGGCTGGGCCGGCGGCTCAGATGAGCTGGCCCCGGAACCGCTGGACGCCGCCCTGATCTTCGCCCCCGCCGGTGAGTTGGTGCCCACCGCGTTGCGCGCCCTGGCGCCGGGCGGCGTGGTGGTGTGCGGCGGCATCCACATGAGCGACATTCCGAGCTTTCCGTATGAAATACTCTGGCAGGAGCGCTCCATCCGCTCCGTCGCCAACCTCACGCGGCGGGACGCCGAGGAATTCCTGGCCCTCGCCCCACAAATCCCCATCGTCACCACGACCAAACCCTACCCTCTAAGTGCCGCCAACGAGGCATTGGACGATCTGCGCCACGGCAGGCTCTCCGGCGCCGCCGTGCTGGTGCCCGGCAATTGATCCGCATCAACGCCCCAAACCACGCGCCACGCTAAGGCAAGAACATGGTTCAGGCTGAGAGCGTGGGTAAGGTTATCTCGGTGCGCGGCGCGGTGGTGGACGTAGCTTTCCCCTCCGGCCAGCTGCCACCCGTCAACACCGCTCTGCTGGTGCAATGGGACAGGCCGGAACCCCTGATCCTGGAGATCCACAGCCATACAGATACCGACACCGTCCGCGCCATCGCCCTGCAGGCAACGGCAGGGCTGGCACGCGGCACCAAAGTGCGTGGCACCGGAGCGCCCATCACCGTACCGGTGGGAGAGAATGTACTGGGCCGCCTGCTGGACGTAACCGGCACGTTGCGCGACCACGGCCCGGCGCTGCCCCCCGGCACGCCCATGCGCGGCATCCACCACGCCCCGCCCGCCCTCGACGAGGAAACCTCGACGGACAAGATCTTCGAGACCGGCATCAAGGTTATCGACCTGCTCTCCCCCCTGGCCCAGGGCGGCAAGGCGGCCATGTTCGGCGGTGCCGGCGTCGGCAAAACCGTGCTGGTGATGGAGCTGATCCACGCCATGGCGGAGAAATACCAAGGCATCTCGGTCTTCGCTGGCGTGGGCGAGCGCTCACGCGAGGGGCATGAGCTGCTGAATGACATGCGCGCCTCCGGCGTGCTGGCCCGTACCGTGCTGGTCTACGGCCAGATGAACGAACCCCCAGGCGCCCGCTGGCGCGTGCCGCTCACCGCCCTCACCATCGCCGAGTATTTCCGCGACGATAAGCACCAGAACGTGCTCTTGCTCATGGATAACATCTTCCGCTTCGTGCAAGCCGGGTCGGAGGTCTCCAGCCTGCTCGGGCGTCTGCCGTCCCGCGTCGGCTACCAGCCCACCCTGGCGAGCGAAGTCGCCTCTCTGGAGGAGCGCATCGCCTCCGTCGCCGGGGCCGCCGTCACCGCCATCCAGGCCGTGTACGTCCCCGCCGACGATTTCACCGACCCCGCCGTCACCGCCATCTCCAGCCATATGGACAGCGTGGTGATGCT
>JAQUAC010000221.1 GCA_028687415.1 Acidocella sp.
AATATTTCCACGGTAGGATTTACCGAGAGAGCCGAGGCCACGCCGAAGGAATGGGTAATCACCATCACATCCCGGAGCTTTGCCGCGATCTCGTGCGCCACATGCACCGCCGTGGAGCCGGAGCCGATAATCATCACCCGCGCGTCACGGATCAGCGGCAGGGTGGCGCGGGCGATGCGTTGGCGCTCATCCACGAACATCGCATGCCGCTCGGCCACCGCCGGCTCGCGCCCCAGAGGCCGCACCGCACCGCCATAGGTGCGGTTGAGCAGCCCGGCCTGGGTCAATTCATCCAGGTCGCGCCGGATCGTCTCGGTGGAAACCCCCAGGCGCTGTGCCAACTCCGCCACGCGCAAGCTCTGCGCATCATCAAGCGTGGCCAGAATCCGTTCCTGCCGTACCGATTTGTCCTGCCTCATCCCATCCGCCCCGCAAATCCGCCGGGAGATTATGAATGTTGGACCCGCTCCGCGCAAATGTTGGATTTACAACATTTGTAACCTGCGGCACGCTGCTTCCAACATACACCCAAGGAGTCCCCTCCCATGCTGAAATCCCTGCAAGGTAAAACCGTCATCGTCACCGGCGGCAGCCGCGGCATCGGGCGCGGCATCGCCCGACGCTTCGGCCAAGCCGGGCTGAACGTGCTCGTCGTCTCCCGCCACCAGGCTGATGCCGACAAGGTGGCCGCCGAGATTGGCCCGCACGCCGCCGGCTGCGCCGCCGATGTGAGCACGCCGGAAGGCTGCGCCGCCATGGCCGAGGCCGCCCTCGCCCGCTTCGGCGGCATCGACATCCTCTGCGCCAACGCAGGCATCTTCCCCGAGGCCAAACTCACCGAGATGACCCCGGCGCAGTTCGACCACGTGATCAACGCCAATTTACGCAGCACCTTCCTCTCGGTCTCCGCTGTGCTGCCCGCCATGACCAAGGCCGGAAGCGGGCGCATCGTCCTCACCTCCTCCATCACTGGCCCCATCACCGGCTATCCCGGCTGGTCGCATTACGGCGCCAGCAAGGCCGGGCAGCTCGGCTTCATGCGCACCGCCGCCATTGAGCTGGCGCCGCGCAAGATCACCGTGAACGCCGTGCTGCCGGGCAATATCCTCACCGAGGGGCTGGAGGGCATGGGCGCCGATTACATCGCCAAGATGGAAGCCTCCATCCCCATGAAGCGCCTGGGCAGCGTGGAGGATATCGCCAACGCCGCGCTGTTCCTGGCCTCCGAGGAAGCCGCCTACATCACCGGCCAGACCATCACCGTGGATGGCGGGCAGATCCTGCCCGAATCCCTCGGCGCGCTGGAGGCAATGGGCTCATAAAAAACTAAGGGGGGCGTTACGCCCCCTCACTCAAAATCCGCCGCAATGTCTCCAGGAAGAAGCTGGCATGGCCAGCGGTAAAGCACAGAGGCGGGCGGATTTTCAGCGTGTGCCCATACAGCCCGGCGGCACCGATAAGAATGCCGCTCTGCTTCATGGCATTGATGACATGGCTGGCCATGGGCGTATCCGGCGCGCCGGTTTCCGGGTCGTTGAAATCCAGCCCGATGAACAGCCCGGCACCGCGCACCCCGCCGATGCGCGAAAATTCACGCTGCAAGCCAAGCAGCTCCCGGCAAAGCAAGCCGCCAACCTGCGCGGCATTCTCGACCAGCCCTTCCCCTTCAAGAACATCCAGCACCGCGTTGCCCGCGGCGGCGGCCACCGGGTTGCCGCCGAAAGTGTTGAAATAACCGGTCTCCTGGCAGAATTGCGCCAGATAATCCGGGCGAGTGACCACGCCGCCCATGGGGTAGCCATTGCCCATCGGCTTGCCCATGGTGACGATATCCGGGACGATGCCGTGGCGCGAAAACCCCCACAGCCCGCCGCCGGTGCGGCCAAAGCCGGGCTGCACCTCATCGGCGATGAACAGCCCCCCGGCTTCATGCACCACCGCCAAGGTTTTCTTCAGGAAGCCCGGCGGGTCGGCGAAAATGCCGTCACTGGAGAAGATGCTGTCCACCACCAGCCCGGCAAAGCCGATCCCAGCCTCGTTCAGGCTGTCGATGGCCGCCCGCACATGTGCCGCGAAAGACGCCCCCACATCACCATCCGGCGCGGCGGCTTCGTCCGGCGCCGGGATGAGCCGCACATGCGGCGCCACCGGGGCGGCGGAGAAGGAGGACGGGGAGATCGCCGTCACCGCCGCCGTGTTGCCGTGATAGGCGCTGCGGGTAACGATGAAGCCGCGCTTGCCGGTCACGGCGATGGCGATGCGCATGGCCAGATCGTTGCTCTCGCTGCCCGTACAGGTCATCACCAAATTGCCGAGCGGGGCCGGAAACTTGCCTAACAGCCGTTCGGCGTAGCCCTCCACCATGCGGTTAAGGTAGCGCGTATGCACATTCAGCGCCGCCGCCTGGGCGGCGATGGCGGAGACGACCTCCGGGTGGCAATGCCCCACTGAGGGCACGTTGTTATACATGTCGAGATAGCGCCGCCCGCTGGCATCGTAGAGATGCACGCCCTGGCCGCGCACCATCTCGATCGGCTGCTCGTAGAACAGCACCGAGGCCGCGCCAAACGTGGCCTGCCGTTTGGCCAGACGTTCGGCCAGCGCGGGGGCGAAGGCGTTCACCGCCCCCGGTTCGTAGCGGTTCAGGGCCAGTATCGGCTTAGTGGCGCTCATTATACCGTCTCCTGCTCGTGCATGCGCAGATATTGTGCCGCCAGCGCGACCGTGCCGCGGGCGTAATCCTCGCCCATGGCCTGGGCGGTAGGCGTCTCTCCATGACTGCCGATCCAGGCGGTGAGCTGCATGCGCCGCAGCATCACAAACATCGGCAGCGCCGCCTCATCAGCGGCGGGCAGCGGGGCGACACGCCGGTAGCCCGCCACCCAGGCGCGCATCAGCGCCGGAATGAACGGCTCATGCTCCATGAAGCTGACCGAAGCGGCGAAATCGTAAGCATACCAGCTCAGGCCGCAATCGTCGAAGTCAATCACCCCCATGCGGTCACCCTCAACCAGCAGATTGGCGGTGCGCATATCGCAATGCACGAGACCAAACCGCGCCGGCCCATAGCCGTACGCAGTGGTCTGGCGCCCCAGCAGCCCCTGCGTACGCTCCAGCACCGCGATGCCCGCCGCATCCAGCCCCGGCGCGTTGCGCCAGTCGCCCCAATGCGCGGCCGGGCCGATGATGGTGTCGAAAGACCAAGTCTTGCGCGCAAAGGTCTTTGGCCTGACCCAGCTCCGGCTATGGCTGTGCAGCCGGGCGGTAATCTCGCCCAGAACCTCATACCAGCGCGCCAGATCACTCTCCACATCCGGCTCCTGGCCGGACATAAACTCAAATGCCACGGCCAGGCGCTCGCTCTCGCCATCGCTGAAGGCCACCAGACTGCGCCCGTCGGCCGTGGGAATGGGGCGCGGGGTGGTCACCACGCCGTCCCGCCCCAGCGCCTCAATCCAGGCCAGCTCGGTGCGGATCTCCTGCTCGGTGTGGTAGTCCGGGCGATGGACGCGGAAAATCAGCCGCTCCCCCGCTGCGTCCTCCGCCAGATAGGTGGCGTTCTCGGAAATCGTCAGCAGGCGCAGTTTCGTGGCCTCATCCAGCCCCCAGGCGGGCAACGCCGCGCGCAGCCCCGCCTCCAGCCGCGCCAGGAGTGTCTCGTCATACAGCATGGTCACATCCGCTTTTAGCTCATGTTGGAAATACAACACATTTTATGTGGCACTTGCAACGCTAACTTTCCGTAACCCGCAGTACTCTTGCCATCCCCCCATCTCCCGGCCAGAACCTAGGGGCATGCAGCTTCGCCCAAAATTTCACCGTATTGATAGATACATCATCGGCCAGCTCACCGGGGCGCTGCTGCTGGTCACCGCCGGGCTGGTGGCGCTCATCTGGCTGACGCAGTCGCTGCGCTTCATCCAGATCATTGTGAATCATGGGCTTTCGCCGCTGGTGTTCATCAAGCTCACCGGGCTGCTGGTACCGAGCTTTGTCGCCACCATCCTGCCCATCACCTGCTTTATCGTCGTGCTGTTCATCTATGCGCGGCTCTCCGGAGACCGCGAACTGACAATCATGCGCGCCATCGGGCTCTCGGATTTCGCCCTGGCCCGCCCGGCCCTCGGCGTGGCCGGTATGGCGATGCTGCTGGGCTACGCGCTCAATCTCGGCCTCGTGCCCGCCTCCCTGAACGCCTTCCGCGACTACCAGTTCGAGATCCGCAACCAGATCGCCGCCTTTCTGCTGCAACCCGGCGTGTTCACCCAGGTCTCCAGCGGCGTCACCGTGTATGTGCAGTCGCGCGGCACCGATGACAGCCTGCGCGGCATCCTTATCCAGGACAGCCGGGACCCCACCACCCCAGCCACCATCCTCGCCCGCACCGGGCAGCTGATGGTCGATGCCAGCGGCCCGACCGTGCTGCTGCAGAACGGCTCGCGCCAGGTGATCGACGCCAAGACCGGCGGGCTCGACGTGCTGACCTTCAAGCGCAACATCCTCTCTCTGGCGCAGG
>JAQUAC010000222.1 GCA_028687415.1 Acidocella sp.
TCACGGGTGCATTTCGACCCCACGCGCTGGACGCCGCTGCTCGCGGGTGAAACCTCGGGCGTGCTGATGGTGCGGGCCCCGGCCGGCACACAGCCGGACATCAACGTATTGCGCAAGCTGGCGCCGCTGCGCGTGGCGGCGGACCAGCCGCAGAGCCGGGACCTCGCGGCGCTGCTGGCATTGGCGCGGCTGAACGTGCCGACCGCCCCGATTTTTGGCCTGCGTGACCGCGATGCGAAGATGCGCGCCTTCATCGCCGGGCAGGTGGACGCCTTGTTCCTCAGCGGCGAGGGGGTGCCGGAGGACGTGGCCCCGCTTACCGCCGCGGGCGCGGTGCCGGTGTTCACCATCGGCGCGCTGGACGCCAACGGTATGGTGGTCGCCGACCCGTTCTTCCCCGATCTGCCGGAAGCAATGCAGTTCGGCGGTGGCGCCCCATCGTTTCTGGACAACGCCTATCGCGCTGCCGCTGCGGCCGTACGGTTGGATTTTCTGCTCGTGTTGCCCCGGCTCACCGCTCCGGAGGTTGTGGCCATCTGGGCTAAGGCAACCGCCTCGGCGATGTCCTCCACGGCGCTGGCCGCGGCGGCGGATGCCAGCTCCGTCTCCCTGCATTCGGCCCCGGCGCTGAGCAGCGCGCTGGCCACGCTAAACCGGGAGATGCCAGACCAGGGCAGTCTGCAAGCCTTTCTGGTCAAGAGTTACGGCTGGCAGCCGAGCTGAGTTTGGCGAAGCCGGTTAAAACCTATGCATGTTCGGCTTGTGGCGCGGTGTTCCCGAAATGGGCGGGGCGCTGCGAGGCTTGTGGCGAGTGGAATACGCTGGAGGAGCAGGTTCTGCCCAAGGCGCTGCCGGGCGGGATAAAAGAGGGAGCGCGGCGGGGCGGCTCAAAAATTGAATTCGTGGGGCTGGAGGGTGTCTCGCCGCCGCCGCCGCGTGTGCCTACCACCATCGCGGAATTTGACCGCGTGCTGGGCGGCGGGCTGGTTCCGGCTTCCGTTGTGCTGGTGGGGGGCGATCCGGGCATCGGCAAATCCACCCTGCTGCTTCAGGCCGGCGCGGCCCTTGGCAGGGCGGGTAAGCGGGTTGTGTATATCTCGGGCGAAGAGTCCATTGACCAGATCCGCATGCGCGGGGCGCGGTTGGGGCTGACGCATTCGCCCATGGACCTAGCCGCCGCCACCCAGCTAGGCGATATTCTGGCCAGCCTGGCGCAATTCCCCGATGCCGCGCTGGTGGTCATCGATTCCATTCAGACCATGTGGACCGAGGGCGTGGACTCCGCTCCCGGCTCGGTGACGCAGGTGCGCGCGGCGGCGTTCGAGCTGATCCGCGCCGCCAAAACCCAGGGCTTCGCGCTCATGCTCGTGGGGCATGTGACCAAGGAGGGCAACCTCGCCGGGCCGCGCGTGCTGGAGCACATGGTGGACGTGGTGCTGCATTTTGAGGGCGACCGGGGGCACCAGTTCCGCATCCTGCGCGGGGTGAAAAACCGCTTTGGCGCCACGGATGAGATCGGCGTGTTCGAGATGACCGGGCGGGGCCTCGCGGAGGTGCTGAACCCCTCGGCGCTGTTCCTGGCCGAGCGGCGGGGCAATGTCTCCGGCAGCGCGGTGTTCGCGGGGCTGGAGGGCTCGCGCCCGGTGCTGGTGGAACTCCAGGTTCTGCTCGCCCCCAACCCCGGCGGCTCGCCGAGGCGCTCGGTCATTGGCTGGGATTCGGGGCGGCTCTCGATGTTGCTCGCCGTTTTAGAAACGCGCTGTGGCCTCAAACTCGCCATGAACGATGTCTATCTGAACGTGGCGGGCGGGTTGCGGGTGACGGAGCCCGCGGCTGATTTGGCCGTGGCGGCGGCGCTGATTTCCGCGGCTTCCGATGTACCGACCGACCCGGAGATGGTATTCTTCGGGGAGATTGGCCTCTCGGGTGAGTTGCGGCAGGTGGCGCAGGCGGAGCTGCGGCTGAAGGAGGCGGCGAAGCTGGGCTTTGCCCGCGCCGCCAGTCCCAAGCGCGTGGCCGGCGGCACGGCGCGGCTTTCAGTGCCGAAGACCTTGAGCCTGGTTGAAATTGGCCATCTGACGGACCTTGTTGGCGTGGTTGCCTCTGGGGCGAAGCCGGGCGGCAAGAAGAAGGAGGAGGGGGAATGACCTGGATCGACGCTGCCGTGCTGGTGATTATCGGCCTCTCCGCCGCGTTCTCGATGGTGCGCGGCTTTGTGCGGGAAGTGCTGGGCGTGTTCGCCTGGATCGGCGCAGCCTTGGCGGCGGTAAAATTCTACCCGCTGGTGCAGCCGGAGATCGGCTCGCTGCTGCCCGCCTCAATGAAGAATTTCGTCGTCTATGGCGCCATGGCTGTGGTGTTTCTGATCGTGCTCATTATCCTCAGCCTGATCAGCGCGCTTATCGGCGGGCTGGTGCGGGACTCCGCCCTCTCCGGGCTGGACCGCTCGCTGGGGCTGGTGTTCGGCGCGGTGCGCGGCGCGGTTGTCATCTGCCTGGCCTATGTGGCGCTCTCTGTTGGCGTGGCGCAGCCGCAATGGCCGGCCCCGGTGGTGAATGCGCGCTTCCTGCCGGTGGCGTATCAGGGGGCGAAGACAATCGTCTCGCTGCTGCCCAAGCTGTATCAACCCAAGGTGGACCCGCTGCCCGGCGCCCCGGCCCCTTCCGCCTCGGCGCTGATGCAGCAGCCGGTCGCGGGCAGCGCCCTGTAGAGGATATAAGGCAGATTTATGTGCTGGTGCCTCGACATCGTGCTGTCACAGGGCTAGTTGACGCCAGCGTAGCTTACGGAGGGATGAGGCGATATGATCGATGACGACAAGCCTCATGAGGAATGCGGTGTTTTCGGCGCCTGGAATGTCACCGATGCGGCGGCGATCACCGCGCTCGGTCTGCATGCATTGCAACATCGCGGGCAGGAGGCCACGGGCATCGTCACGCATGACGGCGTGCGCTTCCATTCTCACAAGGGCCTCGGCCTGGTGGGCGACAATTATGGCGATGCGAAGACCATGGCGGGCCTGCCGGGCACGCGCGCCATTGGGCATAACCGCTACGCCACAACGGGCGAGACGGTGCTGCGCAACGTGCAGCCGCTCTTCGCGGAATTCGAGTTCGGCGGCTTTGCCGTCGGCCATAACGGCAACCTGACCAACGCGCACACGCTGCGCCGTGCCCTCACGCGGCGCGGCTGCCTGTTCCAGTCCACCATGGACTCGGAAGTGTTCGTGCACCTCATCGCCATCAGCCTGTACGCCAATGTGGTGGACCGGCTGATCGACGCGATTAAGCAGGTGATCGGCGCGTATTCGCTGGTGGCGCTAACCACTGAGCAGCTCATCGGTGTGCGCGACCCGCTGGGCGTGCGCCCGTTGATTTTGGGCCGCACGCATGGCGCGGATGGCAAGGAAGGCTGGGTTCTGGCTTCCGAGACCTGCGCGCTGGACATTGTGGGCGCTGATTTCGTGCGTGACGTGGAGCCGGGCGAGATCGTGCTGATCGACGACCGTGGGGTGCAGAGCATCAAGCCCTTCACGCTGCAGCCGCCGCGCTTCTGCGTGTTCGAATACATTTATTTCGCCCGGCCTGATTCCGTGATGGAGGGCACCTCCGTCTATACCGCGCGCAAGCTCATCGGCGCACAGCTGGCCAAAGAGGCGCCGGTTGAGGCGGATGTGGTGGTGCCGGTGCCCGATTCCGGCGTGCCGGCGGCCATGGGCTTCTCCGAGGCGTCAGGCGTGCCGTTCGAGCTGGGGATCATCCGCAACCATTATGTGGGGCGCACCTTTATTGAGCCCACGGACCAGATCCGGCATCTGGGCGTGCGGCTTAAACATTCAGCAAATCGTGCCATGATTGAGGGCAGGCGCGTCGTGCTGGTGGATGATTCCATCGTGCGCGGCACCACCAGCCAGAAGATTGTGGAGATGATGCGCGCCGCCGGGGCCGCCGAGGTGCATATGCGCATCGCCGGGCCGCCGACCACGCATTCCTGTTTCTACGGCATTGACACGCCCGAGCGCAGCAAGCTGCTGGCCGCGCGCAACAACGTGGAACAGATGGCGAAGCTGATCGGCGTGGATAGTCTGGCCTTCATCTCCATCGAGGGGCTGTACCAGGCGCTAGGCAAGCCGGGGCGCGACCCGCTGGCTCCGGCCTTCTGCGATGCCTGCTTCACCGGTGATTATCCGATCTCTCTGACCGATAATCTGGAGCCGCGTGACACGCAGCAGAGCCTGCTCGCCGAGCTGAACTAATGGACGATCTGGTGGCGTATGCTTGGGTTGCCCTTGGTGGCGCTTTGGGCAGCGTCGCCAGATTTGCCCTCGGCAATGCCATGACGGTAGCGCTGGGGGCGCAATTTCCCTGGGGCACGCTGCTGATTAATATCATCGGCTCCTTCGTCATCAGCTTCTTCAGCATGCTCACCGGCACCGCCGGCCGCTTTGGCCTGCCTTATGAGGCGCGGGTCTTTGTGACGGTGGGTATTTGCGGTGGTTTC
>JAQUAC010000223.1 GCA_028687415.1 Acidocella sp.
TCCATCAGCACCACCACGCGTTTCACCCCGGCTACGAGGTCCATCGCCCCGCCCATACCCTTCACCATCTTGCCCGGCACCATCCAGTTGGCGAGGTCGCCGTTCTCGGCCACCTGCAACGCGCCGAGGATGGAGATGTTGATATGCCCGCCTCGGACCATCGCAAAACTCTGGGCCGAGTCGAAAAAGCTGGTGGTGGGCAGGGTTGTCACGGTCTGCTTGCCGGCGTTGATGAGGTCGGCATCCTCCTCGCCCTCATACGGGAACGGCCCCATGCCGAGCATGCCGTTCTCGGATTGCAGCTGGATGGTCATGCCGGGCGGAATATGATTGGCTACCAGTGTGGGGATACCGATGCCGAGATTGACGTAGAACCCGTCTTCCAGCTCGCGCGCGGCTTTGGCCGCCATTTCATCACGTGTCCAGGGCATGGTCTAGGCGCTCCTCTTGCGCACAGTGCGCTGTTCTATGCGTTTCTCAACGTGGCCGAGCTTAACGATGCGTTTGACGAAGATGCCGGGGGTGATGATGTGGTCCGGGTCAATCTCGCCGGGTTCGACCAGATGCTCCACTTCCGCCACCGTGAACTTGGCGGCGGTGGCCATGATCGGGTTAAAATTGCGGGCGGTCTTGCGGTAGACGAGATTACCCTCGGTATCGCCCTTCCAGGCGTGGACAATGGCGAGGTCAGCGAATAGCCCGTGTTCCATCACGTAATGCCGCCCGTTGAATTCGCGGATTTCCTTGTCCTCGGCGATTTGCGTGCCGTAGCCGGTGGCGGTGAAGAAGGCGGGGATGCCCGCCCCCCCGGCACGGATACGCTCGGCCAGCGTACCCTGCGGGTTGAATTCAATCTCCAGCTCGCCGGAGAGGTATTGCTTGGCGAAGGTGGCGTTCTCACCCACGTAGGAGGACACCATCTTCCGCACCTGTCGCGTCTCCAGCAGCATGCCCAGGCCCACGCCATCAATGCCCGCATTGTTGGAGATGATCGTGAGGTCGCGCACGCCGGACGCCTTGATCGCGGTAATCAGCGCCTCCGGTATGCCGCACAGGCCGAAGCCCCCGGCCATGATCGTCATGCCGTCGTGCAGATGCCCGGCAAGCGCCTCAGTCGCATTAGGAAAGACTTTTGAAACGGCCATGAATCCTCGCTTTTATGCCGGGGGGGCCCGGCTGGTTTATTGGCCAAGATTTCCGCGTCGTTTTCTGTTTCTGTCAAGCAGTTAAAGTGTAGAATCCCCCGGGCCGGAGCCCGGGGGGGGGTAGACTTACCGTTCCACGCACATGGCAACGCCCATGCCGCCGCCGATGCACAGCGTGGCGAGGCCCTTCTTGGCGTCGCGGCGCTTCATTTCGTACAGCAGGGTGGTGAGGATGCGTGCCCCCGAGGCGCCGATGGGGTGGCCGAGGGCGATGGCGCCGCCATTCACGTTCACCTTGGCGGGGTCAAGGTTGAGTTCCTTGCTCACCGCGCAGGCCTGGGCGGCGAAGGCTTCGTTAGCTTCGATGAGGTCGAGATCCGCCACGCTCCAGCCAGCGCGGGCCAGCGCCTTCTTGGAGGAAGGGATCGGCCCGGAACCCATCAGGGCCGGGTCCACGCCCGCGGTGGCGAAGCTGGCGATGCGCGCGAGCGGCGTCAGGCCGCGCTTGGCGGCTTCCTTGGCGCTCATTACCACCAGGGCGGCGGCGCCGTCGTTAAGGCCGGAGGCGTTGCCGGCGGTCACGGTGCCGTCCTTGGTGAAGGCCGGGCGCAGCTTGGCCAAGCCCTCGGCGGTGGTGGAGGGTTTGATGTACTCGTCGTTCTCGACGACCACCTCACCCTTGCGGGTGGTCAGCGTCACCGGCACGATCTCATCCTTGAACTTGCCCGCGGCCTGCGCGGCGGCGGCTTTCTGCTGCGAACCCAGGGCCAGCGCGTCCTGGTCGCCACGGGTGATCTGCCACTGCTTGGCGACGTTCTCGGCGGTGATGCCCATGTGGTAGCCGTTGAAGGCGTCCCACAACCCATCCTTAATCATGGTGTCGATGAAGTTGAGATCACCCATCTTGGTGCCGGCGCGGAGATGGGCGGCGTGTGGGGAGAGGCTCATGCTCTCTTGCCCGCCGGCGATGACGACGTTGGATTCGCCGGAAATAATCTGCTGCGCGGCGAGCGCCACGGCGCGCAGGCCCGAGCCGCAGACCTGATTGATGCCGAACGCGGTCTTGCTGTCCGGAATGCCGGCGGCGTGGGCTGCCTGGCGGGCCGGGTTCTGGCCCTGGGTGGCGGTGAGAACCTGGCCGAGAATGGCTTCGTCGATATCCTCAGGCGAGAGTCCGGCGCGCTCGATCGCCGCTTTCAGCACCACAGCGCCGAGCACATGGGCCGTGGTGGAGCCGAAAACACCGTTGAAACTACCAACAGGGGTGCGGGCAGCCGAGACGATGACGATATCTTCCATGAGTTTTCCCTTTATGTTTGGCACGTTCTGCGCCTGATTATCATAAACTGTGCACCCAGTCCGCGAAAGGGTGCCAAAGTGCTGATTGCGCGCGCGTGCCCGCCACCATGCCAATATGGCCAGCGGCGGGCTCTATGATTGTGGCGCGCGGCAGGCGAGAGGCCAGGGCGTGGGCGGAAACCGCCGGCACCAGCCTGTCCCGCGCGGGGATGGCGCAAAACGCCGGCAGGTTCAGCCTCGCCGGGTCCACCACCTGCCCGGCGACGCGCCATTGGTTGCGGGAAGGGGTATTGTTGCCGTACCAGCCGCTAAGGGCCTCGCGCGCCACCGGGGCGGCGAGGGGCACGCCATCGGCCAGCCAATCCTCCATGGCCACGAAGCGGCGGGCCCGCGCCTGGGTTTTGTCCTGGGCCGCGAAATCCCGGTATTTGTCACCCACGCCGTGCGGGTCGATCATGGCGAAGAGCGTGTTCAGCGCGTCGATGGACAGGGTGCCGGAGAATTGCATCATCGCCTCCATGGCCGGCACTGTCTCGCCGATGCGCTTGGCCCCCTCCGGGTCGGCGGCGTGGAAGTCCCATGGTGTGGCGAGCAGGGCCAGCCCCGTGAGTTTGCCCGCGCCCGTGGCCTGAGCGCGCAGGGCCACCGCCAGGGAGAGCAGCCCGCCCATGCAGTACCCGGCCAGCACCACCGGGCCGGGTATGGCGGCGAGGGCGCGTTCCAACCGGCCGGCGATGTAGTCGGTAAGGGAGAATTGCCGCTCGATCTCGCCGGGCCAGCCCCAATCCAGCATATACGGGTGCAGGCCTTGCTGGCTCAGCCAGCGCAGCATGGAGGCATCCTCCATCAGGTCCAGAATATAGGCGCGGTTGATGAGGCTGGGCACAAAGAGCACGGAAGGGCCGGTGCCGCCGTAATCCAGTAGGCGGGATTCGCTTTCTTCCCATATGGCGGGCGGGTCGCGCATGTCGCGGATATAGGGGGCCGTGCGGTAGGCGGCGATGCCGGCGATCAGCGCCCGGTCGGCGCGCAGAATCTCATCAAATCCCTGCGGCAGGGGGGGCGGTTCCGTCTTGTTCTCTGGCCAGGAACTCGGCCAGGCGCTGCTCCAGTTCAGCGACGCGGCGCTCAAGCTGCACGACTTCATCCAGGCGAGGCTCAGATGCAGCAGCAGCGGGCGTGGCCCGCGCCGGCTGAGCGGGGCCGGGGCTTCCGGGCGCGTAATCATGCGGCAAATTGGCCAGGGCGGCGTTCGCGGCCTGGGCCCAGAGCCCCAGCGTGGCCGTCCACGTCTCGCGCAGCTCCCGGTCCGCGGCCATGGCAGTCAGTTCGCTTTGCCACAGGGCTACGAAATCCTTGGCCAAATTGTCGTTCATACAGCATTCGGTCCCTGCTCGCAGCCTAGTTTCTAGCGTAACTTCGTAATCAACGGAACGCTATGGTAGGCTGTGCAGCACACAATATTCGTGATTGAATACATAGGCACCGTTTGCACACCCGTTAATTTGGGATGGAAAGAAAAATAGATGACCGACGCGGCCGAGTCTGCACAGCAGCCTGTCATTGTAAAGAAATACGCCAACCGGCGGCTCTACAATACCGAAAGCTCAAGCTACATCACGCTGGATAACCTGGCCGAGATGGTGCGCAAGGACCGTTATTTCGTGGTCTATGACGCCAAATCCGGCGAGGATATCACGCGCGGCGTGCTGACACAGATTATTGTGGAAGAGGAGGGCAAGGGCAATGCCCTGCTGCCGACCAATTTTCTGCGCCAGCTTATAGGGGTTTATGGCAACAACGTATCGGGCATGGTGCCGCGCTATCTGGAGCAGGCGATGGCGAATTTTGTCCGCCAGCAGGAGAGCGTGCGCGAGACGGTGACCAAGACCTTCGGACCGTTCATGCCGCCCGGCATCGGGGATATGGCCAACAAGAACATAGCGATGATGGAACGCGCGATGACGCTGTTCACGCCGTTCTACCGCGAGGGCGAGGGCAAGCCGGAGGGGGGGGCGGCGCAGGAATACCAGGAAGAGATCCAGAGCCTGCGCG
>JAQUAC010000224.1 GCA_028687415.1 Acidocella sp.
GACGTTTCGGCTGTAACAGTCGCCACCGTTTGCACCTGATTGGCGAAGCCGGCGAGAAAATGCGCGATCATGACCGCCTTGAAGGCACCGAAGCCGAATACACATCCGAAAATCAGGCCGACAGCTGCCAGCATCACGATCATCCGCTTCGCCGTTTTGCCCGCCAGTTTCATTTTCCGCTCTCTCTCATGGAATCACGCCACAGCACTTCACGGTTACATCCTGCCGGTGCCACCAGCCGCCACCCAGCGCCTGGTATAGCGCCGCCGAATCCGCCAGCCGCGCGGCCTGGGCCTTCACCTGCGCCAGCATAGTGTTCTGGTAGGTGGTCTCGGCGGTCAGCACGGCGGTGAAGGGCTGCCCGCCCAGCCGGTACTGCGCCTCGGTCACCGCCAGGCTCTGCGCCGCGGCATCGCGCGCGGCATCCGCTGCTTGCAGCGTGGTTGCATCGTATTGCAGCACCACCAACGCATCCGCCACGTTCTGGAACGCGGCGATGACGGTAGACTGGTACTGCGCCCCCGCCCCTTGCAGGGCCGCCACCGCCGCCTTGCGCTTGGCACTGAGCGTGCCGCCCTCAAACAGCGGCTGTACCACGCCGGCGGCCAAATCCCACATCAGCGTCTGCGGTGTGAACAGTGTGGCGGTGTCCAACGCCTCATGCCCAATGGAGGCGCTGAGCGTGATCTGTGGCAGCATCGCCGCATCCGCCACGCCGAGATTGGCCGTGGCCTCATGCAGCTGCGCCGTGACAGCGCGGATATCAGGCCGCTGCGCAACGATGGCGGAGGGCAGGCTCACGGGAATATTCTGCGGCAATTGCAAATCGGCAAGAGTAAAATCCGCCTCGTGGAACTCGCCGGGGAAGGTGCCGGCATAGGCGGCAAGCTGGTTGCGCGCCTGCGCCAGCTGCGATTGCAAGGGCGGCAGCGTGGCCTGCGCCTGCGCCAGCACGGAGAGCTGCTGCAACACCTGGGCCTGCGCCACACCGCCCAGCGTCACCTGAGCTTGCAGAATCGTCAACACCTGCTGATCGGAGGCGATTACCTGATTGGTCGCGTTGATCTGCGCTGTTAGCGAGGCTTCCTGCACCGCGGCGGTAACAATATTCGCTGTGAGAGTGAGGTAGGTGGCCTCCAGCTCGTCACGCTGATACTCAGCCTGCGCCGCCAGACTCTCCACCTGCCGCCTAGTGCCGCCGAACAGGTCCAGCGTGTACGAGACCGGAATCGAGGCGTTGTAGAGCGTATAGGCTGGAATGGCGCTACTCGAACCGCCGGCGCCGAAGGCAGCCAGTCCGGCGCCTGATGTCTGGTTGCGTTCCGCCGTGAAGCTGCCGGAAATACTGGGCAGCAACGCCCCCTCTTCCGCGCGGGTGTTCTCCTCCGCCTGCCACAACGTGGCCTGGGCAACGGTCAGGCTGGGGTTATGCGCAAGAGCCGCCGTGATCAGCGCGTTCAGCTGCGGGGAGTGATACAGCGCCCACCAATCGCCCGGAATATCGGCGCCGGGGGTCAGCGCTTGCGCCTGGCCTGCGGCAGCGACCGTGGCGGCTGGCAGCGGCGCGGGGGTGAGCGGCACAGCCGGCGCGGCCGGAGCGTGGAAGTTTGGCCCCACGGCGCAACCTGTCAGGCCCAGAGCGAGCGCCGCAAGCGAAAGACCGGAAGGGAAACCTGTTGGTTTCATAAATTTTCGCTAGCTTGATTCTTAAGAAGCGTCAAGCAAGCAAAAACATCACTTTTTACAAACCAGGAAACTTGAAAGTTTCCATATTATCCACAATAAGAAATTCATGACCGGCCCTGACAAGACGAAACGCCCCCGCGCGGCCAAGGCGAAAGCAGATACCGCACTGCCCCCGCGCCTGCTGGCACTGCTGGAAGCCGCGGAAGACATCTTCCTGGCCAAGGGCTACCACGCCGCCACCATGGACGATGTGGCGAAAGCCGCGGGCATGTCGAAAAAAACCGTCTACGCGCTGATCCAGTCGAAAACCGAGCTGTTCAGCGCGCTGCTCACGCACCACCAATCGCTGATGCAATTTCCTGTGCCGGAGCCCGATTGGACGCTACAGGATATTCTCTGCGCCAACCTGCTCTGCCTCGCGCGCTTTCTGCTCTCGGCCTCGCAAATCGCCATCTTGCGGCTGATCATGGCGGAGTACACCCACAGCCCCGACCTTGGCCGGGTATTCCTGCGCAACCGGGTGCGAAAAGCGAAGACGAAACTGGAAAACTGCCTGCTGGGGCTGGCTCTGGAGCAAGGGTGCAATGCCGCCGAGGCCAAGGAGATGTCAGCGATGCTCTTTGGCATGGCGCTGGGGGAATTCCATATCAGCGCGCTCATCGGCTTTCGCGCCCTGCCCAGCAAGCAGGCACTGGAGGCGCGAGTACGCCTGGCCGTGGATATCTTTGTCGCCGGATGCCGCGCAAGCGCCTGCGGCGCTACCCCCCCGTCACCGACATGTGACGGAATGTCGCCGGGCGGGTGATGACGAAATCATGCCCCTTCGGTTTGGCTGCTATGGCATCGTGAATTGCCGCCGCCAGCGCCGCATCATCAGCCCCGGCGCGCAAGGGGGCGCGCAGATCGGCTGAGTCCTCCTGGCCAAGACACATATAAAGCCGCCCCGTGCAGGTCAGGCGCACCCGGTTACAGGCTTCGCAGAAATTATGGCTGAGCGGGGTGATGAAGCCGAGGCGCTGGCCGGTCTCCCTCACAGTGACGTAGCGCGCTGGGCCACCTGTAGCATAATCGGTGGAGGTTAGCGTCCAGTGTTCAGCCAGCCGGGCACGCACGCTGGCGAGCGGCAGATGGTTCTCCGCCCGATGCGTCACCTCGCCCATCGGCATGGTCTCGATCAAGCAAAGATCGAAATTCTGCGCCCCACACCAGGCAATCAGACGGTCGAATTCATCCTCATTGATGCCCTTGAGAGCGACGGTGTTAATTTTTACCTTAAGCCCTGCGGCCTGCGCGGCTTCCAGCCCCGCCAGCACCTGCGGCAGCCGCCCCCAGCGGGTGATAGTGGCGAATTTTTGCTCGTCCAACGTATCCAGGCTGACATTGATGCGCTTAACACCAGCCGCCGCCAACCCGGCCGCGTATTTGGTAAGCTGTGAGCCGTTGGTGGTGAGGGTGAGTTCCTCCAGCCCATGACCGATGCGGGTGCCCAGGCGCTCGATGAGCCACATCACATCCCGGCGCATCAGCGGCTCGCCGCCAGTCAGGCGCAGCTTCCTCACCCCCTGCCGAATGAAGGCGACGCAGAGCGTTTCCAACTCTTCCAGCGTCAGCAAATCGGCTTTGGGCAGAAACTCCATATCTTCCGCCATGCAGTAAGTGCAGCGGAAATCACACCGGTCCGTTACCGAAACGCGCAGGTAAGAGATTGTGCGGCCAAATTTGTCGAGCATAAGAGATATGATGTCGTCGCGCCCGCTTTCCATTGCAAGCCTAATCGGCGTCCGCGTGCTCCAGAGTTACCACATCCGTGTCGATCAGCACCTTGCCGGCATTCTCGAAACTGACGGTGACGCGGTTGCCGATAGCCGATTGTACTTGGCCCAACCCCCATTCCGGCTTCTGCGGATGGCGCACGTAATGGCCGGGCTCGAATTCAGAGCGTTCCAAGACAACGCTCCACGAGCTTTTGCATATGCGGTGGCACCGGGGCGGTGGCCTCGATGGGTGGTTCCACGGGCAGCCTTATCTGCCGCGCCAGCAGGTGCAAAGCCCCTGCCCCGCCGCCATAAACCGCATCGCCGATAATCGGGTGACCGAGTGAAGCAGCATGGACGCGAATCTGGTGCGTGCGCCCGGTGCGTGGGTGAAACTCTACCAAGGCGTGGGCGCCGTCATCGCCCAGCACCCGCCATTCGCTGATTGCCGGCGGTGCCGCCGGGTCCGGCACCATCTTCCAGGCGCGGCCTTGGGTGAATTTGGCAATTGGCAGGTCGATAACGCCTTCCCGCGCCGCTGGCACACCGCGCAGCACGGCCCAATAGGTCTTTTCCGCCCGCCCCTCGGCGAAGCAGGCCTGTGCGGCCAGCAGAAAGGATTTCTTCAGCGCGATGACGAGACAGCCCGCCGTATCCTGGTCCAGCCGATGCGCAAGCCAGGGGCCATGCTTGCCCTGTTGCCATTCGGGAAAAAAATCCTCGACACTCGGCCCCCCCGCCCGCCCGGCATGGACGGGAAGCCCCGCCGGTTTGTCGATGATCAGCGCCCGGCGGTCTCGGTACAGAATATTCACCCGCGCAGATGATCGGGGACTTTCAGCCCCAGCCGCACCGGGATGTCCCATTCCTCATCGATCCGGCGAATCTCCTTGAACCCGGCGGCAAGATAGTTGGGCAGCGCGCGAGGGTGGTCTGCCGAGCAGGTGTTCACGGTCATGCCCCGCAGCCCGGTGCCGCCGTAGAATACGGAGTCCACCGCCGAGTCCAGAAACTTGCGCCCCAGCCCCTTGCCGATGAACGCCTGCTTCAGGCCGAAAT
>JAQUAC010000010.1:0-8271 GCA_028687415.1 Acidocella sp.
GCCCCGATAGCGATCATCACAGGCAGCCCGATGGCCGACCACACCGAGTAGCGCCCGCCCACCCAGTCCCAGAAGCCGAAGGTGTTCTCCGGCCTGATACCAAAAGCTTCAATTTTTCCACGGGCCGTTGAAACCGCCGCGAAATGCGCGGGCACCGCGCCCTCGCCCAGCGCCGCGACAACCCAGCGCCGCGCGGAATGGGCGTTGGTCATGGTCTCCACCGTGGTGAAGGTCTTGGAGGCAACGATGAACAGCGTGCGCGCCGGGTCCAGCACTTTCAGCGTGTCGGACAGATGCGCGGCGTCCACATTCGAGACGAAATGCAAACGCGGGCCATCGTGATACGGCTTCAGGGCAGCGGTCACCATTACCGGGCCGAGATCGGAGCCGCCAATGCCGATATTCACCACATCGGTGAAGCGCCCGCCATCCGCCGCGGCAATGCCGCCGGAGCGCACGCCCTCGGCAAAAGCAAAGAGCCGCTCGCGCATTTCGCGCACCTGCGGCATCACATCCACGCCGTCCACATAAACCGGCGCGCCGGTCAGGTTGCGCAAAGCCGTGTGCAGCACCGCCCGGTTCTCGGTATTGTTGATCTTTTCCCCCGTGAACATCGCGTTGCGCTTGCCCGCCACGCCGGCCCGCTCCGCCAGGTCCAGCAATAGCCCCAGGGTCTCGCCCGTCACGCTGGTCTTGGAAAAATCCAGCACCATGCCACCGGCGCTGACAGAGAACGCTTCAAACCGCCCCGGATCCGCCGCGAACAGGCCGCGAATGTCAGGCAAGGCCCGACCATGCGCGGTAAGAGCGGTCCAGGCGTCTTGGCTCATCTAACTTGTCTCCCTGTTTGCCCCGGCAAGCTAGCCGCTGTTATGTATTAACTTAAAGCCTTTAGCGTGGCAGCATTGCGGCACCGCCTTCCTATTCCCCCTCCAGCCGCACACCAGGATGGAAGAACGCGTACACCGCCCGCGCCGTGGCATGATTGATGCCATCCACCGCTTCCAAATCCCTCAGCCCCGCGCCTTTCACCCCGCGCGCCGAGCCGAAATGCAGCAGCAGCGCCTTCTTCCGGGCCGCCCCAATGCCAGGAATATCATCCAGCTCCGAGGTCGTGATCTTCTTGCTCCGCGCATTGCGATGCGTGGTGATGGCGAAGCGGTGCGCTTCATCTCGCAACCGTTGCAAAAAGTACAGTACCGGGTCACGCGGCGGTAACTGAAAAGCGTCCCGCCCGGCCATGTGGAACCATTCCCGCCCGGCATCGCGATCCGGCCCCTTGGCAATGGCGACCAGAGGAATATCCGCCACCCCCAGCTCGGCCATCACGGCGGAGACGGCGGAAAGCTGCCCGGCACCGCCGTCAATGAGCACGAGGTCCGGCCAGCTGCCGGACTGCCTGTCCGGGTCTTCCGCCAAGCTGCGCCCGAAGCGGCGCGTGAGCACCTCGCGCATCATGGCGAAATCGTCGCCGGGAGTGATCGGCCCCTTGATGGCGAATTTGCGGTAGGCGGATTTGTCGAACCCCTCCGGCCCGGCCACCACCATCACGCCATACGCATTCGTGCCCATTATGTGCGAGTTGTCGTAGGTCTCGATGCGCCTGGGCGTTTCCGGCAGCCCGAACAGCTCCGCCACGGCGGCCAGCAGCTTGCCCTGCCCGGCGGTCTCAGCCAGCTTGCGCTCCAGCGCCTCGCGCGCATTGGTCCGCGCGTGCAGCACCACGTCGTGCTTCTCCCCCCGCTGCGGCACGAAGAGCGTGACCTTGCGCCCCGCCTTCAAGCTGAGCGCCTCCGCCAGCAGCTCCCGCTCATCTGGCGCATGGCTCAGCAGCAGCAGCGGCGGGGGCGGCTTATCGTCATAGAATTGCGCGATGAACGCGGCCAGCACCGCGCCCTCCTCATCCCCCTTGGCATGGGCGGGAAAGAAGCTGCGATTGCCGTTATTCCGCCCGCCGCGGATGAAGAACACCTGGATGCAACTCTGCCCCGCCTCCTGATGCAGGGCGATGACATCCGCATCCGTCAGGCTGGCGGGGTTAATAACGTCGTTACCCTGAATATGCGTCAGCCCCCGTATCCGGTCCCGGATGGCGGCGGCGCGCTCAAACTCCAGATGCTCCGCCGCCTCCTGCATCGCCACGGCAAGGTCTTTCTGCACCGCGCCGGACTTGCCGGAGAGGAACGCCTTCGCCTGCTCCACCAGCTTGCCGTATTCCTCTTCGGAGATGCGCCCAACGCAGGGGGCCGAACAACGCTTGATCTGATACAGCAGGCAGGGTCTTGTGCGGTTGGCGAATACCGAATCCGCACAGGTGCGCAGCAGAAACACGCGCTGCAAAGCCTGCAAGGCCAGATTGACCGACCAAGCCGAGGCGAACGGCCCCCAATAACTCGCCTTCTTTACATGCGCGCCGCGATGCTTGGCGATCTGCGGATATGGATGATCCTCGGTCAACATCAGCCAAGGGTAGGATTTATCGTCCCGCAGCAGGATGTTGTAGCGCGGTTTCAGCCGCTTGATGAGATTGGCTTCCAGCAGCAGAGCCTCGGCCTCGGTATGGGTGGTGACGATCTCCATGGCCACCGTATCCGCCACCATGCGCCGCAGCCGCTCCGGCAGCCGCGCCATCTGGGTATAATTCGTCACCCGTTTCTTAAGGTTGCGCGCCTTGCCGACATAGAGCGCCTCACCCTTGGCATTCAGCATCCGGTACACGCCAGGGTTTCCTGGCATGGTCTGCAAGGCAGTCTCGATCACCCCCACCCCGGCCTGTGTAAAACTATCCTCTGACATGGTGAAAACCCTGTGGATAAGTTTGTGGATTCTGTGCGCGGGGCAAGGGATAACTTTGCGGCGCAACGTTTATGAGCCGTGGCGGGAAAATTCCCACCATTAAAATTAACATATTGATTTTGCTGCTAATTAACAAAAACAGGCTGTCATGAGACAGACATAGTTCCGACCCAAAACCCCTTGACTCTCCATGAATCAGGGCAGTGGACAACTATACGTTCCGGCGTTCGATTTCCACACCCACGGCAGCCGCTTCGGCGAACACATCGAGCTTTTCCACACATACCCGCACCAGCCGCACGCGGGCATCCACAAGGCATGCTTCCGCCAGCCGCTCGGCCAGGGTCTCCACCAGCTGCACGTGCCCGGCGCCCACAATCGCCCGCACTTGGTTGACGATGGCTTCGTAATCCACCACCCGGCCCAGCTCGTCCGCCCCCACGGCGGCGCGGGAGAGTTTCTCCGCCCCGTCATCCGCCACCGCCAGATCCAGGTTGATCCGCACACGCTGGCGGTGCTCATGTTCATGCGGGTACACCCCTATGGAGGCCGCGAGCACGAGGTCACGGATGAACATACGGCGCGTGGCGCGCGCGGCGTCAGCATAACGGGGGTAATCCATGGCCGTGTTTTGCGCTGGGCCGGGGTTGATGGCAATGTTCCACGCCACAAATATGGCAGCCACAGGAGGCTGAAATGAGCACATTATTGAAGACCCTTCTTACCACCGCATTCGCGGCCCTGCCGCTGGCAGCCAGCGCCGGGGCACCGCCGGGGCTCAGCGTGCAGTCACCCTGGATGCGCTATCTGCTGCCCACGGTCCCGGCCGCCGGCTACTTCACCCTGGTCAATAACAGCGACACCCCGCTGGCTCTCGCCGGCGCCGCCTCCCCCGCCTGTTACCTCACCACCCTGCACGACAGCAGCGAGGCCAGCGGCACGTCCATGATGACCACGGTACCGAGCGTGACCATTCCCGCGCACGGTAGCCTGAGCTTCGCCCCCGGCGGCTACCACATCATGTGCATGCAGCCCGTGATGAAGGTGGGCGACAAGGTCAACGTCACACTCAGCTTCGCCGACGGGCTGAGTCTGGCCGTGATCATGCCGGTCTACGGCGCCGGCGGCCCTCCTTAAACCTGCGCTTCACAGTTGGCAGCCCCGCCGCAAGCGAATAAGGGATAGGGCGAATTTTGCTTCAAAGGATTGAGAATATGCCGGATGTGAACCTGCCCGTGGATTACAAGGTCAAGGACATCTCCCTGGCCGCCTGGGGCCGCAAGGAAATCGAGATGGCCCAGGACGAAATGCCTGGGCTGATGGCGCTGCGCGAGGAATTCGGCAAGGACAAGCCGCTGAAGGGTGCCCGCATCGTCGGTTGCCTGCACATGACCATCCAGACCGCCGTGCTGATCGAGACCCTGACCGCGCTGGGCGCCACCGTGCGCTGGTCCTCCTGCAACATCTTCTCCACGCAGGACCAAGCCGCCGCCGCCATTGCCGCCACTGGCGTGCCGGTCTTCGCCTGGAAGGGCCTGGATGAGGAAGAGTTCTGGTGGTGCATCGAACAGACCCTGCGCGGCCCGGATGGCTGGACGCCGAACATGATCCTGGACGATGGCGGCGACGTCACCAAGCTGATGCACGACAAATACCCCGAAATGCTGAAGGACATCCGCGGCATCTCCGAGGAAACCACCACCGGCGTGCATCGTCTGTGGGAGATGGCCAAGGCCGGCACGCTGCTGGTCCCCGCCATCAACGTGAATGACAGCGTCACCAAGTCCAAGTTCGACAACCTCTATGGCTGCCGCGAGAGCCTGGTGGACGGCATCCGCCGCGGCACGGACGTGATGATGTCCGGCAAGGTCGCCGTGGTTGCTGGCTTTGGTGACGTGGGCAAGGGCTCCGCCGCGTCCTTGCGCAATGCCGGCTGCCGCGTGAAGGTGTGCGAAATCGACCCGATCTGCGCCCTGCAGGCCGCCATGGAAGGCTTTGAGGTCGTGACCATGGAAGACGCCGCCCCGGTGGGCGACATCTTCGTCACCGCCACCGGCAATGTGGACGTCATCACCATCGACCACATGCGCGCCATGAAGCACCGCGCCATCGTCTGCAATATCGGGCATTTTGACTCCGAAATTCAGATTGAGAGCCTGCGTAACTTCAAGTGGGACAACGTGAAGCCGCAGGTGGACGAGGTTGTGTTCCCCGACGGCAAGCGCCTGATCGTGCTCTCCGAGGGCCGTCTGGTGAATCTCGGCAACGCCACCGGCCACCCGAGCTTCGTGATGTCCGCCAGCTTCACCAATCAGGTGCTGGCGCAGATCGAGCTGTGGACCGCGCCCAATGGCAAGTACGAGAACAAAGTCTACGTTCTGCCGCGTCACCTGGATGAGAAAGTGGCCGCGCTGCATCTGGCCAAGGTGGGCGCCAAGCTCACCAAGCTCACGCAGAAGCAGGCGGATTACCTCGACCTCCCGGTCCAGGGCCCGTTCAAGCACGACCTTTACCGCTACTAAGATGCAGGCTGCGGGCAACATCCTCGCCTTCCTCGGCCTCGGCGCGTTGGTGGGCGGGATGCCGTTCTTCGGCGCGGTCATGGCGCCGCTCGTGTTCACGCATCTGCCTCTACCAGTGGCGGGGGCGTTCATCCGGGCGGCGTTTCCCTGGTACTACACCTACATTATCGCCAGCGCCGGCATCGGGGCTGTGGGGCTGCTGCTTCGCCGTTCCGTGCTGGCGGCGCTGGTACCGCTGGCCATTATCGCGGTCACGGCTTGGTTGTGGGTTTATTTCCTGCCTCTGCTCGATGCCTGGCGCGAGGCCGGCAACACCGCCGCCTTCACGCGCGGACATAATCTCTCGGTCTGGATCAACGGCGGCGAGTTGTTCGCGGCACTATTACTGTTCATCCGCCTGGCCGCCCGCGCCGGGTAAGCGGCACAGCAGCGCCGCGCAGCCCAGCTTGGCCACCGCCGCGCGGCTGGCATCGTCCGCTTTTATGTTCGCCAACACCGCTCCCGGCGGCATCGCCATGCCGGGGCGCAACAGCTCTATCCGCATGTCATCCGGGGCCGCCGCGATAAACGGCCCCGGTATACCCACGCCGTCATTACCAAAGGGCACCAGCACCAGCGCGCCCGGATACGCCGCCGCCGCCCGCGCCGCCAAGCCCTGGGGCTGCATGGTTGCGGGGGCAAAAATCAGCCCGGCGATAGCACAGCCCTGCACCGCCAGCATTACCCCCAGCAGCGGGCGGGGCAGCGCCGGGGCCAGCAGCAGCGCCATCCAGGGCATGGCGAAGGCCATGTAGCGGATCTCGATGGGCGTATTGTGGAACACCACCCCCAGCGCCAGCAGCCCGCACGGCGTGGCCAAAGCCAGCAGCGCGAACAACCCGGCCCGCGCATGGCGCCGCCGCGCCACGCAGGCCAACGCCGCCAGCGACAGCCCCAGCACGGCCAATGCCACCGGCACGCCAAACCGCCCGGCATAGACCGGCAGCCCGCCAAACATCGCCGCCCCGCCATCCTTGGCCAGCAGCATCACCGCATGGGGAAAAGAAAACACCGCGAACTGCCCCACCCGCGAGCCGCGCTGCGCCAGAAAGAACCAGGCATCCAACGGCAGAAACAGCGCAAACCCAGCCAGCGCCACGGGCAAAGCCCGCCAGCGCGCGCCCGCCAGCCAGAGCAGCGCCGCCGCCCCGGTGAACACCGCCAGATAATTCGTGAAACTCGCCGCCCCCAGCGCCACGCCCCCAGCCAGCGCCCAGCGCCATCCGCCCCGGCGAGTTGCCAAAAACAGCGCCAGAACCCCGGCCATATTCAGCATCTGCGCCAAAGCAAACCCGCGCGCCACGATGCCGGTATAGGCAAACCCGTAACTCAGCAGCGTCAGCCCCAGGGTGGGCAGCACCGGCACCTCAGCCGCCACCGCCAGCCTCGCCAGCAGCGCCAGCGTGCCCAGGCTGAACAGCACCGAGAGCCCCCGTGCCGCGAGCCATGAAGGCCCCGCGATTTGCCGCCACATCTCCAACGCCCAGAAATACAGCGGCGGATGCACATCCCCCGCGCGCAGATCCCGCGCGATCCGCCCAAACCCCGCCCATCCGGCATAAAGCCCGCGCACGCTGCCAGCAGTGAACACACCCTGCGGCCAAGCGGGCCGGGCATGCCCGGCGGTCAGAAAGATCGAGTAAGCTTCATCATATTCCGGGGCGCGATGCTGTGCCGCGAGCAGCAGCAGCGCCGCCGCCGTGCAGAAAAACAGGCCAAGCCTCACGCGTTATTTTGGCGCCGGCGCGGGCTGTCCAGCCACCTGCGTCAGCGCCGGGTCAATGCACGCCCAGCGCGGCGCCGAGGCAACCCAGATCGCCATATCCGGTTTCACCATATTGGGGTCGTCCATGGTGCCGGTGCGCAGCACCAGGATATCCGGCCGCGCCTCTCCCTGACCGCTGACGGGCGTGCCGCAAGCGGGGCAGAAACGCCGGTGCATGATGTTGCCGCTCTCGGCGGTGGAGACATAATCCCGCATTTCGCCGGTAAAGCTGACATCCGCGGCGCGGAACACCGCGTTTACCGAGGCGCTGCCCGCGGAAATATATTGGCAAACACGGCAATAACACAGGCGCGTGGCAATAGGCGCTGACGAAGCCCGGTAACGCACCGCACCGCAGAGGCAACCACCTGCAATATCCATTTCATTCATCCTTGAGTGCGCGGCTCATCAGCGCCGCCATCGTCTGCCGCACATTCATTTCACCACCCAGCAATTTTGTCACGGCCCCGGTGATCGGCATGTCCACCCCCGCCGCCGCCGCCCGCGCCAGCAACGCCGGGGCGGTGGTCACGCCCTCCGTCACCGCGCTGCGCCCGGCCAGAATATGCGCCAGCGTCTCGCCCCGCCCCAGCGCCAGCCCCAGCGAGAAATTGCGGCTGCTCTCGCCCGTGCAGGTGAGCAGCAAATCACCCAGCCCGGAAAGCCCGGAAACCGTCTCCGCCTTGCCCCCCAGCGCCGCCGCCAGCCGCGCGATCTCCGCCAGCCCGCGGGTGATAAGCGCGGCCCGCGCGTTCTCCCCCAGCCCGGCGCCCATCACCACGCCCGCCGCGATGGCGATCACGTTCTTCGCCGCCCCGCCCAAGGCCGCGCCCATAATGTCCGCGCTGCCATAGAGGCGTAGCGTGCCGGTCTTCAGCGCGCCCATCAGCACCGCCCGCAATGCCGCGTCCGGCGTGGCCAGCACGGCGGCGGCGGGCAGCCCGGCGGCAATCTCATGCGCGAAATTCGGCCCCGTCAGCATCGCGGCTGGGCGCCCAGCCACGACCTCGGGCGGTAGCAGTAAGCTCTCCCGCTCCAGCCCCTTGCAGCACAGCACCAGAGGCGCATCGCCTTGCGGCAGTTCCGGCAGAATGCCGCGCAGATGCTGCATCGGCACCGCCAACAGCAAAATCTCCGCGCCGGGCATCC
>JAQUAC010000010.1:8281-16445 GCA_028687415.1 Acidocella sp.
GGGTTTTCCCGCAAAGCCGCCATCGCCGCTGCCTTGGCTTCATCCCGTGCCCACAGCGTCACATTCTTACCCGCGCGGGCGAACAACACCGCCAGCGCCGTACCCCAGGCCCCAGCGCCGATCACGGCAATCCTACTCATTGATCACCCTCTCGATGACACTGGAACTCCCCGGCTCGCCAAACACCTTCTCGCACGCCTGCAAAACCGGCAGCGCCTCGGCCTCGAATCCATAAGGCGGGTTGATGACCAGCAGCCCGCACCCGTTCAGCCGCCCCGGGTCCGTATCCGGCCGGCGCAGCAGCTCCAGCGCAATCACGTCGCGCACCGGCGAGAGCTTCAGGCTCTCGAAGAAATTCCGCACCGGGCCGCGATGCTTGATCGGGTACCACACCACGAACACGCCAGAGGGAAATTTCTGCCAGGCCGCCACAAGGGATTTGCTCAACACCTCGAATTCATCGGTGCGCTCGAAGGGCGGATCGATCAGCACCAGCGCGCGCTTTTCCGGCGGCGGCAGAAACGCACCCATCGCCTCGTAACCGTCGCGCTCATGCACCGCCACGCCGGGCGTGCCGCGCAGATTCCGCCGCAGCGTGGCGGCGTCCTCGGGGTGCAACTCGCAGGCCACCAGCCTGTCCTGCTGGCGCAGCAGCGCCGCGGCAATGGCAGGCGAGCCGGGATACAGTCCGAGGCTACCCATCAGCGCCACATATTCCGCCAGAGCGGGCGGCGGGGTTTCCAGTATCCGGCCAATGCCGTCTCGCCACTCCCCGGTCTTTTCCGCCTGCTCGGAGCGCACGTCGTAACGCCCGATTCCGGCATGGGTGTCCAACACCAGAAACGGCTTGTCCTTGCGCTGCATGCCCCGCAGCAGCGGCAGCATCAGCGCGTGCTTCATCACGTCGGCAAAATTTCCGGCGTGGTAGATATGGCGATAATTCATTTCAGCTCTCCAGCGGCCAGCGCGGCTTACAGGGCGCAGCCAGCGTATCCGCCGCCATCCCCGCGCGCAGCCGTTCCAGCCCCGCCCAGGCGACCATCACGGCGTTATCAGTACATAGACGCAAAGGCGGCGCGATGAGCGGCTTGCCTCGCCTTGCCGCCACCTCGGCCAGCCGGGCGCGGATGGCGCCATTCGCCGCCACGCCGCCCGCCACCACAATGGCGCTGGCATCCGGGCACAGCGCCAGGGCATGCTCCAGCCGGTCGCCCAGAATATCCGTCACCGATGCCTGGAAGCTGGCGGCAATATCCGCGACCCGCGCGCGCGGCAACGCCCCCGGCGGCTCGGCGGCCACCAGCAGCGCCACGGCGGTCTTCAGCCCGGAGAATGAAAAATCGCACCCCGCACGGTGCAGCAGCGGACGGGGCAGCGGCACGGCGGCGGCATTACCCTCGCGGGCCATTGCCTCCAGCGCCGGGCCGCCGGGGTAGGGCAGGCCCAGCAGCTTGGCGGTCTTGTCAAACGCTTCGCCCACCGCGTCATCCAGCGTGGTGCCCAGCAGCCGGTAGCGGCCCACGCCCTCCACCGCCACGCATTGGCTATGCCCGCCAGAGAGCAACAACAGCAGATACGGGAAGTCAGGCTGCACCGGGCTCAACCCCGGCAGACGCGCGGTCAAGGCGTGCGCCTCCAGGTGGTTGACCGCGAGATACGGCTTTCCCGCCGCCAGGGCTGCACCCTTGGCATAGCCGGTGCCCACCAGCAGCCCGCCGATCAGCCCCGGCCCCGCCGTGGCGGCAATGGCGTCCAGGTCCGCGAACCCCAGCCCCGCCTCGCGCAGCGCGTCCTTCACCAGCGCATCCAGCACCGCCAGATGCGCCCTGGCCGCGATTTCCGGCACCACACCGCCAAAAACCGCGTGATCGGCGATCTGGCTCAGCACGCGCTCGGCCAAAATCCGCCCGTCCGGCGCCAGCACCGCCGCGGCTGTTTCATCGCATGAGCTCTCAATGCCCAGAATTGGCGCATCTTTTCTTTCCATGCCGCACGCTCTAGACCACGCGCGTGAAAACCGTAACACCCCAAGTGAAACCGCATACCCGGACTCTGCCTCTAAAGGCCGGCACGCGCGGCTCTCCCCTCGCCCGTCAGCAGACCGCCACCTTCCTGGCCTTGCTCACGCAATTCTGTCCCGTGCTGCGCGGCATGGAGGTGTTTGAGGAGCATATCATCGTCACCACCGGCGACGCGGTGCAGCACCGCGCCCTCGCTGACATCGGCGGCAAGGGGCTGTTCGCCAAGGAAATCCACGACTCCCTGCTGGAAGGGCGGATCGATTTCGCCGTGCACAGCCTGAAGGATCTGGAAACCACGCTGCCGCCCGGCATCGCCCTGGCCTGCACTCTCAAGCGCGAGGATGCGAGGGACGTGCTGATCCTGCCGCCCGGCCACAAACCGGTGGACCCTGCGGACCCGTATTCCGCCCTGCCCTTGGGCGCCCGAATCGGCTCGGCCAGCGTGCGGCGCCAGGCGCAGCTGAAATACGCGCGGCCAGATCTGCAATTCTCGCTGCTGCGCGGCAATGTCGGCACGCGGCTCGGCAAGGTGGAATCCGGCGAGCTGGACGCCACGCTGCTCGCCTATGCGGGCCTGCGGCGCTTGGGCTTGGCGGACAAGGCCAGCGTGGTGCTGAGCCCGGAGCAGATGGTCCCCTCCGCCTGCCAAGGCATTGTCGGCATCACCGTGCGCGAATCCGACACCGAGCTGCTCTCGCTGCTCTCAGGCATTGAAGACCCGGAGGCAAAAGCCGTGGCCACCGCCGAGCGGGCGCTGCTGGGCGCGCTGGACGGCTCTTGCCGCACCCCCATCGGCGGCTATGCCCGGCTGCTGGAGGATGGCACCCTGCACCTCACCGGCCTCGTGGCGCGGGCGGACGGCACCTTCCTGCTCCAGCGCAGCGCCACCGGCGCGGTGGAAGATGCCGAGGCCATGGGCCGCGAGCTAGGCCTCTCGCTGAAGGCTGACAGCCCCCAGGATATTTTCGCACCGTGAAGCTTCTGGTCACTAGGCCGGAGCCGGGGGCAAGCGCCACGGCCAAGCGCCTGGCGGCCCTGGGGTATGAGCCGGTCCTCCTCCCCTGTCTCAACATCACGCGCATCCCTGCGCGCCTGCCCGCACACCCGGCCGCGCTCGTCGTCACCAGTGGCCAGGCCGTGCCCGCTTTGCCCGCCTGCCTGCACAACACGCTGGTGTTCTGCGTGGGGGACGCCACCGCCGACAAGCTGCGCGAGGCCGGGTTCACCCGCGTGGAGAGCGCCAACGGCGACGCGGACGCGCTATTCCAGCTCATTGCCGCGCGACGCCTGCCGGGGCTGCACCTGCTGGCGGTAGGCGAGCGCCACGGCTTGGCTTTGCTGACCCGGCTACGGGGGGCGGGCATCTCCGCCATGCGCCGCAAGGTCTACACGGTATCGCCTTTGCGGCATCTGCCGGAAGCTATCACCCACGCCCTGGGGAACGGCGAAATCAGCGGCGCGCTGTTCTATTCGGCGGAAACCGCCCGCGCCTTCGCCCGCCTCAAACCGCCCGGCACCGCCCGCATGAGCGCCTATGCGCTGAGCAAAACAGTCGCTGTTGCGTTACAAGACTTGCCCTGGGCGCAAATACATGTCGCATTAGCACCCACGGAGGCCGATCTGATGGCGTTGCTGGCATGAGCGAGACCGAAACAACAAACAGGGCGGCCCTGCCCGCCCCCGTGGAAGCCCCCGCGGCACCACCGCCGCTCACGCCCAAACCGCGCCGCTCCACCTGGCCCCTGGCTTTCACCTTTGGCTTCCTGCTGCTCGCGGGGGGCGAGGGGTATCTCTGGTACAGCCAGCAGGCGCACCAGGCCGACACCACCCAGCTCGCCGTGCTGCGCGCGCAAATGGACGATCTGCGCGCCGCCGCCGCGCGAACCACTCCGGCGCCGGACAGCCTGACCGCGCAGGCGGATCTGGTTCAGAAATTCGCCGCCCTGGCGGCGCAGGTGAGCGCCGTGCAGGCCCAGACCGCGGCGGACCACGGCGCGCTCTCCATGCTGCAGGCCAATTCCACCGATCTCGGCAAGCTCACCACGCGCATCGCCCTGCTCAACGCACTGGAAACGGCGCGCCTGGCGCTCGAATCCGGCCAGCCGCTCGGCATCATCCCCAACGCCCCGGACGCCCTGGCGAAATTCGCCAATACCCCTCCTCCCACCGAGGCCGCCTTGCGCGAAGCCTTCCCCGGCGCCGCCCGCGCCGCGGAGACGGCCAGCCTCTCGGCCCAGGGCAAGGCCGGCTTCTGGGATCAGGTGCGCCTGAGGCTGGAAAGCGTCATCACCATCAGCAACGGCACGCATGTGATCTTCGGCCCGCCCGCCGCCGCCGCGCTGAACCAGGCCCAGGCCGCGCTGGATGCCGGTGACCTCGCCGGTGCCGTGGCACATGTGCAGACGCTCAGCCTGCCGGCGCAGCGCGCCATGGGCGGCTGGCTGCCCCAGGCGCAGGCTTTGCTAGCTGCCCGCGCGGCGCTCGTGACCCTGGCACAAGGCGCTTAGAGGCCATGCTGCGCGCGGCAAAATTCCTCATCCTGGCGGCAGTGCTGCTGGCGCTGGCCTGGTGGGTGGGTAGCCTGCCCGGCAATGTCACGGCGCATGCCGGGCCTTACACCATCGCCACCTCCACCCCGGCGGCGCTGCTGCTGATCTTCCTCATCACGTTGCTCTTCACCATCCTGCTCCGCGTGCTGGGCGGCATCCGCCATGCGCCGGGGAGCTTCTCCGCCTGGCGCGGCGGGCGGCGGGCGAAGCTGGGCGATATCGCGACCCAGCGCGGCCTCGTGGCCCTGGCCGCCGGAGACGCCACCGCCGCCCGCGCCGAAGCCGGGCGTGCGAAAAAACTGCTTGGCGAGACGCCGCTGGTGCTGCTGCTCACGGCGGAGGCCGCGCGGCTAGCCGGGCAAACCGACGAAGCGGCAGCCGCCTTCCAGCGCCTGACCCAGCAGAAGGAGATGCGCTATCTCGGGCATCGCGGCCTGCTACGGGCCAGCTTGGCGGCACATGATAGCACAGTGGCGCAAAAACATGCTTTGGCGGCTGAGGAAGCATATCCCGGCGCCACCTGGACCCGCGCGCGACGCCTGGAACTTGCCTTGCGCGAGAAGGACTATACCGCCGCCTTAGCCCTCACCCACGAACCTGCTGAGGTCGCTGCTCTGGCAACAGCGGCTTCATACACCACCCCGAACCCGCACCGGGCGCTGGACTACGCCAAGCAGGCGATGAAGGCGGACCCCACTCTCGCCCCCGCGATCGTGGCGCTGGCCGACGCATTGAACGGCCGCCAGAAACCCCGCGCCGCGCGCAAGGCGTTGCTGGCGGGCTGGAAAACCACCCCGCACCCGCTCATCGCCGCCGCATGGTTCGCGCCGGAGGCAACGCCGCTGGAGCGCGCCCAGGATGCCGCCATCCTCGCCGCCGCCAATCCCGGGCACGCGGAATCCGAGCTGCTGCTGGCGCAAACCGCCCTGGCCGCCAACCTCCCTGGCGAGGCGAAGCGCCACGCCGAGGCTGCCCTGGCCGCCGGCGCCACCGATGGCCGGGCGCAGAGCATTCTCGACCAACTCGCGGGCAAGCCCGCTATACCCTCTCGCCTCGTCTGGGTCTGCGATTCCTGCCACCACGCGCAGGCTGAATGGGCCGCCATCTGCCCCGGCTGCACGGCGGCGGGCACAATGCGCTGGAAGGCCCCCGGCACGGCGCTGGTTTGAACAGCCGGCTTTCCCCCCCGGGTTGGGACGCGCCGGAACTCGGCCTGCCCCGCGCTACCGCGCTGGCCATTCTCATCGTCTCCGGCATGGCCATACTCGCCATCCGGCTCACCACCCTGCCCAGGCCGCAACCGGCGCCGCAGATCATTCAGGTGATGCATGTCACTTTGACCGAACTGCCCCGCCCGGCCCCGCCAGCGCCCCCCGCGCCGCCGCGAACCGTGCCGCCGCCAAAGCCCGCCCCTGCCGTCATCCCCAAACCGCCGCCGGTGGAAAGCAAGCTTCCGATGGCGGTGAAGCCACCCCCGCCCGCCCGGCATGCCCCCAAGCCACAGCCGCGGCGCCCTGCCGCCCGGCACACGGCGCCGCCCGCCCCCGCCCCTGCCCCGGCGCCACAACCCGCGCCCGCCGCGCCGCCGCCCACCAGCGGCATCGGCCCTTACGGCGACCAGATTTACAGCATCATCCAGGCCAATCAGGCCGTGCCGGACGTGGTGGCGCAGCTCGGCCTCTCCGGCACCGCCGTTGTTGAGATCACCGTCGCGCCGAGCGGGCGTATCCTCTCGGCCAAAATCGCCAAATCCAGCGGCGTGCCACTTATCGACCAAACCGCCTTACAGCACGCCCAGGCTGCCAGCCTGCCCCCCTTCAACAACCAGATGCCGCAAGCACCGCACAGATTTCTCGTGCCTATCGAAATCTCGCCCAGCGGCAGCGAGTAGAGCCAGGCGAGGCGCAAATATTCTTAACCATAATTCAGCCCGGCCTCCCCTTGCCGCCACGGCGTCCTTCGGGCCAAGCATGCGCATGAGGTTTTGCACATTGGTCCTGGCCTGCTTCCTGGCGTTCGGCACGGCGCGGGCACAGGATTGCGGCACCATCGTCATCCCGCCCGGCCTCGGCATCGGGCCGGGGGCGGATGTCACCTCCTTCAACCCGCTTTTCATCACCTCGGAATACAACGCCGAGGCGGCGGGGTTGATCTTCGCGCCTCTGCTCTGGATCAACCGCTTCCACGAGATTGACTGGCAGCGCAGCATCGCCAGCGCCGTGACCACGCCCGATAACGGCAAGACCTACGATATCACCCTCCGCCCCTGGCGCTGGTCGGACGGTGCGGCGGTCACATCGGCGGACGTGCTCTACACCTTCCAGCTCATCAAGGCATACGGCACCAGCTACGCCGGTTACGGGGCGGGCGGCATGCCGAATATCATCGCCAGCCTCACCGCGCCCGATACCGCGCATATCCGCGTCACCCTCACTCGCGCGGTGAACCCGCAATGGTTCATCCTCAACGGCCTCTCGCAACTAACCCCCTTGCCGCAGCACGCCTGGGGCAAATTCACCCCGGATGAAATCTGGCAAGGCCAGAGCAGCCCGGATTTCTTCCGCGTGGCCTCCGGCCCGCTGCTGCTGAAGAGCCTCACCGTGGGCGTGGATGCCGAGTTCGTGCCCAACCCGCTCTATAACGGCGCAAAAATGAATTTCTCCCGCTTCATCATGAAGTTCGAGAATTCCGAAGGCCAGGAGCTGCAAGCCGTCCAGTCCGGCGATCTGGACATGAGCAACATCCCGTTTGATCTGTACGAAAAAGCAACGCATCTGCCGGGTGATTACGTCGTCACCCTGCCCCCCACCTATTTCTGGCACGAGCTGGTCCCCAACATGGCCAACAAGGCCACGCCATATTTCGCCGATGTGCATGTGCGGCAGGCATTGGCCGACGCCATCGACCAAAACAAGCTCATCCAACTTACCATGCACGGCCATGGCGAAGCCGTGCACAGCCCGGTGCCCCCCTACCCGGCCAACTTCCTCTCCCCCGCCGCGCGGGCGGGCAATTACCCGGTAGGCTACAACCCAGAAAAGGCAAAGGCCCTGCTCGCCACCGCGGGCTTTACGCCGGGGCCGGACGGCATTTTACAAAAAAACGGCCAGCGTTTCTCCTTCACCCTGCTCATCCCCGCCGGTCAGCCTTTGCGCATCGAGATGGCCGAGACCATTCAACAGGATCTGCGCGCGGTGGGCATCGAAATGAAGGTGCGGCAGATGGAGTTCAACCAGATCATCACCGCCATGGTGAACAAGCCGCAAGTCTGGCAGGCCATTCTCATCGGCGAGAGCGTGGCCGCCTTCCCCACCGGCGAGGATATTTTCGCCACGGGCGGTTACCTCAACAATAACGGCTATTCCAACCCAGAGATGGACAGACTCGTCGCCGCCAGTACGAACGAGCCCGGCATGGCGGGGCTGTTCGCCTATCAGGATTTCGCCAGCGCGCAGCAGCCGGTTATCTTTCTGCCCAACGAGCAATATTCAATTCTTGTCCGCAACGGGCTGCACGGCGTGGAGGATTTCATCAGCCCGCTGGGCGCCTGGACGCCAGAGAAGCTTTACTGCACCAGCGCAGGTGCCCCATGAA
>JAQUAC010000010.1:16455-19324 GCA_028687415.1 Acidocella sp.
CCTCTTCCAGCCTGTCCATCGTCATTCTGGTCACGCTGGTGTTCTTCATGGCGCACCTCACGCCCGGCGGCCCAGCCTATTCCATCCTGGGGCAGAAGGCGACCGCCATCTCCGTCACACAGCTCAACGCCAGGCTGGGGTTGGACCAGCCGCTACTGCAACAATACGGCATCTGGTGGTGGCATCTGCTGCATGGCCAGCTTGGTTATTCCTATCTGCTCAACCGCCCGGTCGGCTCGCTACTCTGGCAATACGAGATCAACACGCTGGTGTTCTACGCCACCGCCATCACGGTTAGCCTCGCGGTTTCAATTCTTCTGGGGCTGGCGCAGGGGGTTTACTTCAACCGCTGGCCGGCGAAGCTCATAGGCGGCTTCCAGCTCGGCTTCTACGCGCTGCCGCCCTTCTTTGTCGCCGCCATGCTGGTGCTGTGGTTCTCCGTGCAGCTACACTGGTTCCCCGCCAGCGGCATCATGGATCTCCGGCACCCACAGCCCAGCCTTGCCTCCTTCGCCGCCCATCTGGTGCTGCCCGTCACCACCGTCACCCTGCTCACCACCGCCTCGCTCTCGCGCTATTTTGGCGAGGCCGTGCATGAGGAGCTGAACAAGGATTACGTGCGCACGGCACGGGCCAAGGGCGTGGGCTTCACCGCCATCCTGTTCCGCCATGTGCTGCGCAACGCGCTGCGCCCGCTCGTCACCGTGCTCGGGCTGTCCTTCCCTTATATTTTCACCGGCGGCGTTATTGTGGAATCGGTCTTCAACTATCCAGGGCTGGGCTGGCTGATGTGGCGTTCAGCCTTGTCGCAGGATTATCCCATCCTCATCGCCATCGTGCTCGTCATCGGCCTGCTCACCGTTATCGGCAATCTGCTCGCGGATATGGTGAACGGCCTGCTGGACCCGCGGGCAAGCTATGAGTAGCCCCTCCCCCAGCCGCGCGCTGGCGCGGACCTTCGGCGGCAACAATGCCCTCATCACCGGGCTTGCGCTCACCGCCTGCATCCTGTGCATCGGCTTCATCGCCCCATTCCTCTACCTGCCAGACCCGTACGCCATCCACCCCGCCCACGCGCTGGAAGCCCCCAGCCTCGCCTTCCCCTTGGGCACCGACGAGCTGGGGCGCGACGGCTTGGCCCTGCTGCTCTCCGGCGGCCTCGCCACGCTGGTGGTGGCACTGCCCGCCGCCGCCCTCGCCTTTCTCACCGGGCTGACCTACGGCCTCGTCTCCGGCCTTGCCCCCGCATGGGCGGACACATTGCTCATGCGCCTGCTGGACGTGTTTCTCGCTTTACCCAGCCTCATCGTGCTGATCTTCTTCGCCTCGCTGGTGCCGCTGAACAACACCAGCCTCATCCTACTGCTCGGCTTCATCTCCTGGCCCGGCCTCGCCCGCCTCGTGCGTAACGAGGTCCTGGCCCAGCGCGGGCGGGACTTCATTCTTGCCGCCGAGCAATCCGGCGGCGGACGGCTGTATATCGCGCGCGCGCATCTCCTGCGCGTCATCGCCCCGGTGCTGGTGGTGAACGGCACCTTCATGGTTGGCGATTCGGTTTTCGCGCTCTCCGCCTTGAGCTTTCTCGGCCTCGGCGTGCAGCCGCCGCAGGTGAGCTGGGGCAGCCTGATGGAATCCGCCCTCAACATCATCGCGCTCGACCCGTGGTGGCTCATCGTCCCGCCCGGCCTGCTGGTGTTCGCCTCGCTGCTCGCAGCCTCGCTCACCGGCCAGGGGCTGCTGCGCCTGTGGGGAGATGCAAGATGACCCTCGACATCAAGAACCTTTCCGTCTCACTGCCGCGCGGCAAGGCCGGCAACGTCTCCATTCTCGACCATTTCAACCTCACCATCGCGCCGGGGGAGATGCTGGCCCTGGTGGGGGAGAGCGGCTCAGGCAAGACCATCGCCGCCCTCTCCATCATGCGCCTGCTGCCGAAAGGCGCTGAAATATCCGGCGAAATCTGGCAGGATGGCGTGGACCTCGCACAGGCCAGCGAAGCCGCGATGCGCCGGGTGCGCGGCAAGAAGATCGGCATGGTCTTCCAGAACCCGCTCGCCGCGCTCAACCCCTCCCGCACAATCGCCTCGCAGATCATGGAAGCCTGGCGCGTGCATGAAGGCGGCTCCGCCAAGGCGGCCCGCGCCCGCGCGCTGGACCTGCTGGGCGAGGTTGGCATCCCCAACCCCGCCGCGCGGCTGGACGATTACCCCCACCAATTCTCCGGCGGCATGCGCCAGCGCGTGATGATCGCCACGGCCCTGGCCTGCTCGCCACAAATACTCATTGCCGACGAGCCGACGACAGGCGTGGACCCGCTGATCGCCCGGCAGATCATGGCGCTCATCGCCCGGCTCCAGCGCGAGCGGAACATGGGCGTGCTCTTCGTCACGCACGACCTCTCGGTGGTGGAGGCGCATGCGGACAATATCCAAGTGCTCTATGCCGGGCGTGCCGTGGAATGGGGGGCGGCCAAGGCATTCTTCGCCCATCCCCGCCACCCGTACAGCGAGGCGCTACTAGGCTCGGTCGCGCGGCTCGGCCAGACAAGATTGCAGAATATTCCAGGCAATCTGCCCGAGCCGGAATCCCGCCCGCCGGGTTGCCGCTTCGCGCCGCGCTGCGCCTATGCGCAGGCGGATTGCGCCACCTTCTACCCCATGCCCTCACATGCGGGGGGTACCACCGCCACCTGCCTGTACCCGCTGCCCGCCAGCGCGCAACCGGCTTACGCCGCCCCAGCGCTCCCGGCCGGACCACGCACCTTTCTGCCGCAGCTTGAAGTCCAGAATCTCACCGTGCGCTATGCCGGTGCCACGGGCTGGTTCGGCGGCACCAAGAAACTCCCCCCTGCTCTGACAGATGCCTCCTT
>JAQUAC010000225.1 GCA_028687415.1 Acidocella sp.
AACCAGGCGGAGAGCGACCAGTACGGATAACCAAGCCGGCTGCGCACCATATTAAAGTAGCGGTTGACGCCGAGCGCCACCGTGTAGGCCCAGTCCCCCAGCAGCGCCAAAACCTTGGCATGGCGCACCACGGAGTCGAAGGCATCGCCATGCGTGATCAGCAGGCGCTTGCCCGCCGCCGTGACGTGCTCGGCCTCAAGCTGCATCTTCACGCCGCAGATTTCCACGCCCAGCGGCACGTATTTGCGCAGCATCTCGTCGTGGTTGCCGGGCACATACACCACGTTGGTGCCATTGCGGGCGAATTTCAGCACCCGGCGCAACACCTTGTCGTGATGCTTGTCCCAGAACCATGAGCGCTTCAGGCGCCAGCCGTCGATGATGTCGCCGACGAGAAACAAATTCTCGCAGGAGATGGATTTGAGAAAATGCGCCAGAAACTCGGCGCGGCAGCCACGCGTACCCAAATGCGTATCCGAGATGAAGACGCTGCGGTAGGCGGTGGTGCCTGTGGTGCGGAGCGGCGTGGATGCATTCATATTACTGGAATAATCCGGATAGGCGCATCGGTGGAAGTGAAGTTTCCATGACGGAATCTACAGTTTTTCGAAATTGCCGATTGTCACGCTGCTGTCATGAGTGCGTCATCGCCATGTCATGGAAACAGTGCATGGGGAGATTTTTGCTGGTCTGCCGGAGAAACGCCTGATGTTGATTATTTTCAATCCGGTAGCCGGTCGCAGGCGGGCCGCGGCGCTGTGGCACGTGCTGGATTTGCTGGTGGAAAATGGCGTGAAGGTGGAGGTGGCGGAAACCCAATATGCCGGCCATGCCATAGAGCTGGCGCGCGCGGCGGCGCGGGATGGGGTCGGCATGGTCGTCGCCGCCGGAGGGGATGGCACCATTGCCGAGGTGGCGAACGGGCTACGCGGCGGCAGCACGCTGCTCGGTATCATCCCGCTCGGCACCGCCAATGTGCTAGCCAAGGAATACGGGCTCTCCACCAGTCCGCGCGGCATCGCCAACACCCTGGCCTACCGGCGCACGCTGCGGCTCTGGCCTGGCATCGCGCAAATGCCCGGCGGGGCGCATGTTTTTGTGCAGATGGTTGGGCTGGGGTTTGACGGGGCCGTGGTCCACACCTTGCCGCCGCTGCTCAAGCGCGCCATCGGCAAGGGGGCTTATGTCTGGCAGTCGGTGTGGGAGAGCATGGCCTATAAGTTCCCGCCGATCAGCCTGTACGTGGACGGCAAGCCCTTCGAGGCCGCGAGCGTGGTGGTGAGCAAGGGGCGCTATTACGGCGGGGCCTATACGCTGGCGCCACGGGCCCAGCCGCAGGCACCGGGCTTTCAGGTGGCGCTGTTCGAGCATCCGGGAATGCTCCCGGCGCTGCTCTCCGGCGCCGCCCTGCCGCTAGGCCTGCTGCCGCATTGCCCGGGGGTGCGCATTCTCCCTGCCTCCCATGTCGAATTCGCGGGCCCGGCGGAGATCATGACCCAGGCCGATGGCGACGCCTTGCCCGGCACCCCCCTGGCCATCGTCAATTCCGCCTCCCCCATCGCGCTGGTGGCAGGTTAGTGCGCCGCTGCGCTGCAAAAACCGGGGCTTGAGGGTGGCAAGCGGAGGCTTTAAGGGGAGCGAGCCCAATAATGGAGTCCAAAGTCATGAAAACCCCAGTTCGCGTCGCCGTTACCGGTGCCGCCGGCCAGATCGGTTACGCTCTCCTGTTCCGCATCGCCAATGGCGACCTCCTTGGCAAGGATCAGCCTGTGATCCTCCAGCTCCTGGACCTGCCCGTGGCGCAAAAAGCGCTCACCGGCGTGATCATGGAGCTTAATGACTGCGCCTTCCCGCTGCTCGCTGGCGTCACCCCTTCCGATGACCCGCGCGTCGCCTTCAAGGACGTGGACATCGCCATCCTGGTCGGCTCGCGTCCGCGCGGCCCGGGCATGGAGCGCCGCGACCTGCTCGCCGCCAATGCCGAGATCTTCAAGGTGCAGGGCAAGGCCCTGAACGATGTCGCCAAGCGCGACGTGAAGGTGCTCGTGGTCGGCAACCCGGCCAACACCAACGCCTACATCGCCATGAAGTCCGCTCCGGATCTGCCGAAGGAAAACTTCACGGCCATGCTGCGCCTGGATCACAACCGCGCCATCTCCATGCTGTCCGAGCGGACCGGCGTGCCGGTCAAGGACATCGAGAAGCTGGCCGTGTGGGGCAACCACTCCCCCACCATGTATGCCGACTACCGCAACGCCACCGCCGCCGGTAAGTCCCTGCCGGCCCTGATCAACGACGAGACCTGGTACAAGGACACCTACCTCTCCGCCGTCGGCAAGCGTGGCGCCGCCATCATCGAGGCCCGCGGTCTGTCCTCCGCTGCTTCCGCCGCCAACGCCGCCATCGACCACATCCGTGACTGGGTGCTGGGCACCAATGGCAAGTGGGTTTCCATGGGCGTGCCGTCCGACGGCTCCTATGACATCCCCGAGGACGTGGTCTTCGGCGTGCCCGTGACCACCGAGGGTGGCAAGTACACCCGCGTTAAGGGCATCGAGATGGACGAGTTCTCCAAGGGCCGCCTGCAGTACACGCTGTACGAGCTGCTCGAGGAGCAGGCCGCCGTGGCGGAGCTGCTGGGCTAATCCTCTGCCGCGTTAACCGGCTTTATTTCCGGTCAAGATTTCAGGGGAGCTTCGGCTCCCCTGATTTTTTTGAGACTGACGGTCCTGGAACATTGCCGGGGGGTGCTTCCGGCGCGGGGGGCGGAGGTGCTAGCTTGTTCCCGTGGGTGATAGTTTCGCACTGATGTTCGGCTTGCCGGGGCAGGGGATGCATTTGCGTCTCGACGCCCTTTCCGTGTTGTTTCTATGCATTTTGCTGCCGCAGATCGTGGCCAGCGCCGTGGCCGGCATGCGCAACTCGGTCACGTTCTGGGCCTTTGCGCTGGGCATGGTGCTGGCGCTGCTGGCGGCGGACGCGTTCACGCTCATCTTCGGGTTCGAGCTGATGAGCGCCACCTCCTGGCTGCTGGTGCTGCGCGGGGACCAGAAACCCGCCACGTTTTATATGGGCATCGCGCTGTTCTCGGCGGCGTGCCTGATTCCGGCGGTGTTCCTGCCGGCTTCCTCCATTGCGTTCGTGCTGGTGGCGCTGGGGGCGGGGGCCAAGGCGGGGCTGGCACCGTTGCATTCCTGGCTGCCGCGCGCACACCCGGCTCCCCCGGCGGGCGTCTCTGCGCTCATGTCCGGCGGCATGGTCAAGGTCGCGCTCTATGTTCTCATCCGCTACGCCTTCATTATCTTTGCCCCGGCGGCGCAGCCCTGGTGGGGCGAGGTACTGGTGGCGGCGGGAGTGGCCTCGGTGTTCATCGGCGCCCTGCGGTCCATGCTGGAAACTGAGCTGAAGACCCTGCTCGCCTGTTCCACGGTTGAGCATGTCGGGCTGATCACGGTGGGGCTGGGCATCGCGCTGCGGGCCAAAGCCATGCACGATCCGGCGTTGACGGCACTCGGCTTGCAGGCGGCTTTGCTCTGCGCGGTGGCGCACGGGCTGTTCAAGCCGCTGCTGTTTCTGGGCGCGGGTGAGGTGAAACATGCCACCGGCACCACCTCGCTCAACTGGCTGGGCGGGCTGATGCGCGGTATGCCGCGATTGAGCGGGCTGATGCTGGTGGGCGCCGCCGGCATGGCGGCGCTGCCGCTTGGCCCCGGCTTCGCCCCGGAATTTTTACTCCTGCACGCCGTTATCGGTGCTGCGGCCGCGGGCGGCATCCTGGCGCGCATCGGCTTTACCGCGCTACTGGCGGCCTTGGGTCTCAGCGCCGCGCTGGCCCTGGGGGCGGCAGTGCGGCTGGTTGGCATTGGCCTGCTCGGGCGGCCGCGCAGCCTGCACGCGGCAGCAGCCGAGGATGCCCGCCGCGCTCCGCTGCTGGCCATGGCGCTGCTGGCCGTGCTCTGCGTGCCCGTGGCGCTGGTGCCGGGGCTTATCACCGGCGCGCTGACCCCCGTCATTCAGCTTCTGGCCCCGCAAGCGGACCCTCTGCCCCTGGCCTACGCCCCGCTCTCTTTGGTGCTGCTCGCCTTGCTGGTGGCCGCCGCCGCCGGGCTCATCCTGCACCGCTGGGGCGTGCGCGGCACGCGTGAGGTCCCGGCCTGGAATGGCGGCTTTGGCCGTCCGCCGGTCTGGCTGCCCTTCGGCGACCCGAAAACCCAGCCCAGCGCCAGCGGCCTCTCCGAACCCGTGGCGCGCGCTATTGCCCGTGGCGTGCTCGCCCCCGGCGGGCTGGACCCGTCCGAAGCCTTCCTCTTCGCACCGCTCTTCCGCCTGCACATGCGCTGCGTCCGTCTGGCCGAGCGCCTCCGCCGCTCCACCATCCGCCAGCGTCTGGCCTTCGTGTTCGCGGTGCTGGTTACCTTCCTGCTGGCGCTGGGCCTGGGGGAGGGTGGTTGATGCTCCCCTTCATTGCCCGGCT
>JAQUAC010000226.1 GCA_028687415.1 Acidocella sp.
GGGAGTTGGGCAATGTAGCCGTGCTGCTGATCGACCTGGACGGGTTCAAGGCGGTGAATGATGCCTATGGCCACGCGGCGGGGGATGAGCTGTTATGCGTAGTGGCGCAGCGCTTGACCGCCGCTGGGCGCGCCACGGATACGGTGGCGAGGCTGGGGGGCGATGAGTTCGGCATTTTGCTGCGCGGCGGCCCCGCTTTGCCTGCGGCGGCGGACGGGATCGCCAGGGCGATCTGCGAGGCGGTGGCGATTCCCATCGCTCTGCCGCATTCGCAAACCCGTGTCTCGGCCTCCATAGGCATCACCCATTTCTCCAACCTGGAGACCGGGCCGGAAGAGCTGCTGCGTCAGGCGGACCTTGCCATGTACAGCGTCAAGCGCTCCGGCCGGCATGGGCACAGGCTGTATGAACCGGCGCTGGAAGTCGCCGCCAGCCGGCAGCTGCACGCGGATCTGCGCCACGCTTTGGCCCGGCACGAGTTGCATCTGCTCTACCAGCCGCTATGGAACCCGCCGGACGGGTTGCTGACCGGCTATGAAGTGCTGCTGCGCTGGAAACATCCGTATTATGGCAATGTGTCGCCGTGCGTGTTTATTCCCATCGCCGAGCAGAGCGGGCTGATTGGCGGGCTTGGCGCATTTGTGCTGCGGGCCGCCTGCTGGGCCGCCCGTGACTGGGCGCCGGAGACGCGGCTGGCCGTGAATATCTCACCGTTGCAGTTACGGGAGGCGGATTTTGTCGCGCAGGTGCAGGAGGCGCTGGCAGATGCCGGGCTGGCACCGTACCGGCTGGAGCTGGAGATCACCGAAAGCAGCCACGCGCTGGACGGCGCGGAGGCGCTGGAAGCGCTGCACCAGCTGAAGATGCTGGGCGTGCGCATAGCGCTGGATGATTTCGGTACCGGCACGGCCTCGCTGGACATGATGCACCGCTTCAGCTTCGACCGTATGAAGATCGACCGGCGCTTCGTCTCCGCTTTGCCGGCGGACCAGCGCGGTCACGCCATCGTGCGGTCGCTGATCTCACTGGCGCATGATCTCGGCGCGCAGGTCACCGCCGAGGGCGTGGAGCACATGGAGCAGGCATTCTGCCTGATGGAGCTGGGCTGCGACGAAATGCAGGGGTATCTGTTCGGCCATCCCAGCCTGCCCGAAAGCGTGCTGTAAACGCGCGCCCAAAGAAAAGGGGGCCGCGAGAGCCCCCTTATCCGGTCAGGTATTCATTGCCTCGAAGAAATCGTTGTTGTTCTTCGAGTATTTCAGCTTGTCGAGCAGGAACTCCATCGCATCCGTGGTGCCCATGGGGCTGAGGATGCGGCGCAGCACCCACATCTTGGAGAGCACGGCCTTGTCCACCAGCAGCTCCTCCTTGCGGGTGCCGGACTTGGTGATGTCGATGGCCGGGAAGGTGCGCTTGTCCGAGAGCTTGCGGTCCAGGATGATCTCCGCGTTACCGGTGCCCTTGAACTCTTCGAAGATCACCTCGTCCATGCGGCTGCCGGTGTCGATCAGCGCCGTGGCGATGATGGTCAGCGAGCCGCCTTCCTCGATGTTACGCGCCGCACCGAAGAAGCGCTTGGGGCGCTGCAGGGCGTTGGCGTCCACACCGCCGGTCAGCACCTTGCCGGAGGACGGCACGACGGTGTTGTAGGCGCGGGCCAGGCGAGTGATGGAATCCAGCAGGATCACCACGTCGCGCTTGTGCTCGACCAGCCGTTTGGCCTTCTCCAGCACCATTTCGGTCACCTGCACGTGGCGGGTTGCCGGTTCATCGAAGGTGGAGGCCACGACCTCGCCCTTCACGGAGCGGGACATGTCGGTCACTTCCTCGGGCCGCTCGTCGATGAGCAGCACGATCAGGAACACTTCCGGATGGTTGGCCGAGATCGCGGCGGCGATGTTCTGCAGCATCACGGTCTTGCCGGTGCGTGGCGGGGCAACCACCAGGGCGCGCTGGCCCTTGCCGATGGGGGCGATCAGGTCGATGACGCGCGAGGTGTTGTCCCGGACTGTGCCCTTGGCGGCCGGCTCGGCATGCTCAACCTCCATTTTCAGGCGCGAGGTCGGGTAGAGCGGCGTCAGGTTGTCAAAGTTGATGCGGTGCTTGACCGCGTCCGGGGCCTCGAAATTGATCTTGTCGACCTTGACGAGGGAGAAATAGCGCTCGCCCTCTTTCGGCGCGCGAATCTCGCCGTCCACGGTGTCACCCGTGCGGAGGGAAAAGCGGCGCACCTGGGCGGGGGAGACGTAAATGTCCTCCGGGCCGGGCAGGTAGTTGGCCTCCGGGTTGCGCAGGAAGCCGAAGCCGTCAGGCAGGATTTCCAGCGTGCCGTCGCCGTGAATCGCCTGGTCGTTCTCGGCGCAGGCTTTCAGAATGGCGAACATCATGTCCTGCTTGCGGAGCGAGGACGCGTTCTCGACCTCCAGCTCCTCGGCAAGGGCCAGCAGGTCTGTGGGGGATTTTGCCTTGAGTTCGGCGAGATGCATGAGCGCGGAAATCCGATCGGGTGGAGTCGCCACGGCAGGGGCCGGGGCACGGATAGAAGGGTGAAAAATGCAGTGCCCCAGGGGTATGGGGCACGCGCGGCGCGGACGGCCTAGACTTCGTATGGTGTTTTCATCTGGAAACGTCAAGCTGGGGTGCTTGAATTTCCGCTTCGGGCCGGGATAGGAGCGGCTGCTTGCGGAGGGGCAAGACAGGAAGGTGGATATTTCCAGGGCTGCGGGCAGGGGCAATTCCGGCCGGGACTGTGTAAAAATGCCTCGGCCAGATCCAGTCATTCAACGCGTCTCACGCGAACATCCGGTCCTGGGAAACCTGCCGTTAGAGCGCCAGCAATTGGTGCGGAGACCGCGTGCCAGTTTCCTCTTTTAAAATATGCAAAACCAAACCAGCCTTGGGTTTCCAAGGGCGGCCAGGATTTGCTGAATTTTTGCCTGCTTAAGAGTTTGAGCCTCCAGAAATTCCGGGGCGGTTCAGTTAAACAAAACATTCCATATTCATGTCTTTCGAGAGTAGATTATAGCTCTTATATGCTTGGCCATAAAAACCTTTTCCCTGGACTGCTTCTCTGCCTTCTCCTCACCGGTCTGGCCACGTTACTGCAACGGGCGGAGCTGCACCTGCTTGGCCAAGCCTGGCTGGAGGCGCTGGTGCTTGCCATTCTGCTTGGCCTTGCCCTGCGCACCGTCTGGACTCCGGGGCCAGTCTGGCGGCCAGGCATAAAGTTCAGCGCCAAGACCCTCTTGGAAGTGGCGGTTGTGCTGCTTGGCGCGGCGGTGAGCCTGCGCACCGTGCTGGCGCTGGGGCCGAAACTGCTGGTTGGCATCGTCGCCACCGTGGTGCTGTCCATTTTTGCCAGTTATTTCATCTGCCGCGCGCTACGTTTGGCGCCTCGTCTGGCCTTGCTGGTCGCCTGCGGTAACTCGATCTGCGGCAATTCCGCCATCGCCGCGGTGGCGCCGGTCATCGGCGCGGATGCCGATGATGTGGCTGCATCCATTGCCTTCACCGCCGTGCTCGGCGTTATTACCGTGCTGCTGCTGCCATTGCTGGTTCCAGTCCTGCTGCTCAGCCTCACGCAATACGGCGTGCTGGCGGGGCTGACTGTCTATGCCGTGCCGCAGGTGCTGGCGGCAACGCTGCCGATAGGCGCGCTATCCAACCAGATTGGCACGGTGGTGAAGCTGGTGCGCGTACTTATGCTGGGGCCGGTCGTGGCGGTGCTGGGGCTGTTTGCCGCGCGGCTGCGCGAGGAGCCGGACGTGGCCCCGCCGGATATTACCGCCGGCGAGCGTCCGGCCCCAGGCATGCCGCCTATCCACCATCTGCTGCCTTGGTTCATTATCGGCTTTTTGCTGTTGCTGGGCGCGCGCTCAGCCGGGCTGGTTCCGCAACCGATTCTGGCGCCGATGAAAGCCATCGCAGGGCTACTCACCACCATTTCCATGGCGGCGCTTGGCCTGGGGGTGGATGTGCGCAGCGTCGTCGTGGCGGGGCCGCGCGTCATCTCCGCCGTCACCTTGTCACTGCTGGTGTTGGTCGGGATTAGCTTGGCGCTGATCCGCGTGCTGCACGTTCCCTAATTCAGAAGGGGTATTACCGCTCTCTCATGCGCTTGGCCCGAGGGGGCACCCATCTCTCCAGACCCGCTGGTTTGTCCAGGGGGATGAAGCAGGCTTGGCGGGGGCAGCCCGCAGATAGCTGCCGCCCGCCAGCCATTTAATTGGCGATAGAAAACTCCGCCTGCGTCAGCGCCCGGATTTCTTCGATGGTCACACCCGGCGCATGCTCGACGAGGATGAGCGAGGGGCTTGCATCCTTATCAACATCGAAAACGGCGAGGTCGGTGATGATTTTGCTGACCACGCCCTTGCCGGTGAGCGGCAGGGTGCATTCCTTCAAAATCTTTGGCTCGCCCTTGGCGGTGTGCTCCATCAGCACCACCACGCGTTTCACCCCGGCTA
>JAQUAC010000227.1 GCA_028687415.1 Acidocella sp.
CGGGATGTGGCTTCTTTGGCGGTGGCGATATGGCGGGGGAAATCGCCGGTCACCTCCTGCGGGCAGCTGATTTGCAGCATGTCCAGGCTGCCGCTGATGCTGGTGAGCAGGTTGTTGAAATCATGCGCAATGCCGCCGGTGAGCAGGCCGATCGCCTCCATTTTCTGTGCCTGACGGAGTTGCTCCTCGGCCTGCACCAGAGCCGCTGTGCGGGTGGCGATGCGCGCTTCCAGGGTTTCGTTGGCGATGCGCAGCGCAGTGGAGGCGCGGTCAAGCCGGATGCTGGTCGTCAGGGCGATATCGGTCAGCAAGGCGATGATACTGCTGACAAAGACATAGGCGAGCAGGATGCCCCGCGCCCCCGGCCAGGATTGGGAAAAGCAGCTTGCCGGCATGAAAAAATAATCGGCGAGAGCCGCGCTGAGCACGACCGTAAACAGGCCGGGACCGAGGCCCCCCGCGAGTGCCGCGATGACAATGGCGGGGATGAAGGTGAGAAACGGCGCGGGGGAAATGACGGAGGCCAGGGCGAAGCGCAAGGCAAGCCCGGCCAGGCAAGCGAGCAGCGCGACGCCGTAACTCAGCCAGCGGCGCTCGCGAATGCGGAGGATCAAGGCAAACATGCGGGCTACCTACTCCGGCGTGAGGAGATGGGTATAGTGAGGCCCGGCTCCCGCGCGGGAGCTGGGCTATTCGTCGCTGCTATCCGTTTCGCTGGTATCTGCGGCCATCAGGGCGTCGGCGATGGTGGAGGATTGGTCGCGGATCTTTTTCTCGATGGCGTCGGCCATTTTCGGGTTGTCGCGCAGGAAGGTCTTGGCGTTCTCGCGGCCCTGGCCGATGCGCTGGCTGTCATAAGAGAACCAAGCGCCGGATTTCTCCACCACCCCGGCTTTGACGCCGAGGTCGATCAATTCGCCGACCTTGCTGATGCCCTCGCCGAACATGATGTCAAACTCAACCTGGCGGAAGGGCGGGGCGAGCTTGTTTTTCACCACCTTCACGCGGGTATGGTTGCCGGTGACTTCCTCACGGTCCTTGATGGAGCCGGTGCGGCGGATTTCCATGCGGATGGAAGCGTAGAATTTCAGCGCATTGCCGCCGGTGGTGGTTTCCGGGTTGCCGAACATCACACCGATTTTCAGGCGTATCTGGTTCAGGAAAATCAGCATGGTGTTGCTGCGGGCGACGGAGCCGGTGATCTTGCGCAACGCTTGGCTCATCAGCCTTGCGTGCAGGCCCACGTGAGAATCGCCCATTTCGCCTTCAAGCTCGGCGCGGGGCACCAGGGCGGCGACGGAGTCGATGACCAGAACGTCAATGGAGCCGGAGCGGACCAGCGTATCCGCGATCTCCAGCCCCTGCTCGCCGGTATCCGGCTGGGAGATGAGGAGGTTGTCCACATCCACGCCAAGCTTGCGGGCGTAGATGGGGTCGAGCGCGTGCTCGGCGTCAATGAAGGCGCAGACGCCGCCGCGCTTTTGCGCCTCGGCGATGGCGTGCAGGGCCAGGGTGGTCTTGCCGGAGCTTTCCGGGCCGTAAATCTCGATGACGCGGCCGCGCGGCAGACCGCCAATGCCAAGCGCCAGATCCAGCCCCAGCGAACCGGAGGGGATGACGTCGATCGTGTCCTGCCCGGCCTTGGCCCCCATGCGCATGATGGAACCCTTGCCGAAGGCGCGCTCAATTTGCGCCATCGCGGCGTCGAGCGCCTTGTTCTTCTCTAAATCGGGTTTTGCCATCGTCACTGCCATTGGTGTTGCCTCCGGAGCGTCCAACATCGAATCGATTGCTGTCAAACGCGGTTTTTTGCCTGGGACCGGTGCAACCATAGCGTGTTTTTCCTCAAGCGCCAGAGTGATTCGTTGGTATGACACTGGCACAGCAAGAACAAACTAGCAACTGGTTCGTTAATAATTTGTTCGAGTTTTGTTCGTAGTAGCTCTATTTAGTATATTCGAGGCTGGCACGGAAAGTTTTACCGCCCGGCCATTGAGGGCCGGGCGGAGCAGACAGATTACAGCGCGCCGCCGCGGCGGCCGATACTGGCCCCCAGACGCAGCCGCAGGGCTTGCAGCTTGATGAAGCCAGCGGCGTCCTGCTGGTTATAGGCGCCGGCATCGTCTTCGAACGTGACCATGCGGGTGGAGTAGAGCGAGTGCGGACTCTCCCGGCCGGTGACGATGACGTTACCCTTATACAGTTTCAGGTTGACGCGGCCGGTGACGGAGGCTTGGCTCGTGTCGATGAGCGCCTGCAGCATGCGGCGCTCCGGCGAGAACCAGAAGCCGTTATAGATCAGCTCCGCGTAGCGGGGCATGATGCTGTCCTTCAGATGCGCGGCCTCGCGGTCCAGGGTGATCGACTCAATCGCCCGGTGCGCCTGGAGCAGGATGGTGCCGCCGGGGGTCTCATACACGCCACGGGACTTCATGCCGACGAAGCGGTTCTCGACCAAGTCGAGACGGCCGATGCCGTTGGCTTTGCCGTATTCGTTCAGGCGGGTGAGGATGGTGGCCGGGCTCAGCGCCTCGCCATTAATGCCCACGGCATCGCCATGCTGGAAGTCAATGGAGATTTCGGTTGCCACATCCGGTGCGTCCATCGGGGAAATGGTGCGCTGATAGACGATCTCATCCGGCTCCTGCGCGGGGTCTTCCAGCAGCTTGCCCTCGGAGGAGGAGTGCAGCAGGTTCGCGTCCACCGAGAACGGGGCCTCGCCGCGCTTGTCCTTGGTGATGGGGATCTGGTTGTGCTCAGCGTATTCGATGAGCTTGGTGCGGGAGGTCAGGTCCCACTCACGCCAGGGAGCGATGACGCGGATGTTCGGGTTCAGCGCGTAATAGCCAAGCTCGAAGCGCACCTGATCATTGCCCTTGCCGGTGGCGCCATGGGCCACGGCGTCGGCGCCGACCATCTCGGCGATCTCGATCTGGCGCTGGGCGATGAGCGGCCGCGCGATGGAGGTGCCGAGCAGGTATTGGCCCTCATACAGCGCGTTGGCGCGGAACATCGGGAACACGAAGTCTTTCACGAAGGTCTCGCGCAGATCCTCGATGAAGATCTGCTTGATGCCAAACATCTCGGCCTTCTTGCGGGCGGGCTCCAGTTCTTCCCCCTGGCCGAGATCGGCCGTGAAGGTGACCACCTCGCAGTGGTAGGTGTTCTGCAGCCAGCGCAGAATGACGGAGGTGTCCAGCCCGCCGGAATAGGCGAGAACGACTTTTTTGATGCTTTTGTCCATGAATTGGCTCGTTATTACGTTGTGTGGTGTCTGCCAAGGGCGTGCCAGCTTTTCGCCAGGGACTGGAAGAAAAGTTTCACGCCGGTGAATTGCTGTTCCAGATAACTGCCGGTGGCCAGGGCCTCCGGCGCGCGGGCGTCACCAGTGGGCAGATAGACGGGCGAGAAATCGGCGGTGCGGAAGATCACGTCCCAGAGCGAGAACACACCGGCATAGTTGCATGAATTCCGTCCCGCGGCGCGCAGGGCGTGGTGCAAGCGGTGAAAGCGCGGCGAGACGATCAGCCATTCCAGCGGACCGAACGACATCCTGATATTGGCGTGGGACAGCGATTCCACGAAGCGCAGCAGCAGAAACAGCAGCGGGAATTGCAGCGGCGGAATGCCTATGGCCAGGCCGATGATGAAAAACCAGAGGAAGGAGATCACATCATCGAAGAAATGGTTGCGGTCGTCGGACCAGAAGCTCATCTGCCGCTGGGCGTGATGTAGCGCGTGAAGTGCATACCAGGCCCGGAAACTATGTGAGAGCCGGTGGCGCCAGTAATCGGCGCAATCCAGAATGAGCGCGTAGATGCAGAAGGTGATCAGCGGGTGGCCAAACAGGCCGGGCACCATCATGTCCAGCGTCGGCGGGATGAAGCCCATGTCCACAATCCAGCCGGTGAACCAGGTTTGCACCTGGTAGAACAGCAGGAAGGTGATGATGGGGATGACGCCGACGCGGTTGAGGAGGGTGTAGAACACATCCGTCAGCACCGCCTTTTGGTCCGGCCAGTGCTCGATGGGCCGCCAATGCTCCAGCGGCCAGCAGATGGCGTAGGTCATGATGACGGCGAACAGGCCGTAGACGCAAATTAGGCACCAGTCGAAAGCGAGGTCGTCCCACTCCATCCAGTGGAAGTGAAAGAGGACGGGCAGCACGGCGTATTGGTCGAGATAGCCGGCGATGTTGGAGAAGAAACGGTCGAGACCCATGGGGTAGCGCCTTCTACGGTGAAGCCGGGTGGCGCCGCGAGGCGGGCGCCGCCGCGGCAGGGACTATAGGCGGGACGGAGAGGGTTTGCGAGGGGCAGCTAGATTGCTTCCGCCGTCAACTTGCCTTTCCGTGCCAGATACGTGCTGAGATACAGCCCGTGCGGCGAGCGGCCCACGGGGATGGTGTCGTAATCCCCCGTCACCGGGTCCATCACGGCCACGGCCTCGGCGTAGCGCAGGG
>JAQUAC010000228.1 GCA_028687415.1 Acidocella sp.
CGGCTTGCCCTTACGCAGAATTTCAATGCGCCCGGCGCGGGCCAGACGCTGTGCGGCCAGTTTCACGGGGGCTAGGCTCTTGCGCCAGCTATCGTCCGCCGGGTTACCTGCCAGGGTGCGCGCGGCCTCCGTCGGGCAGATGGATTTTTGCGCGCCACGCGCAGCGAGAGTGTCGAGAATCGCCTGTTCGGCCGGGTCTAGTGTCATGGGCGAGGCTTATGCCCCAAACCTGGCCGGGAACAAAACCTCTAAGTGTGGATGAACATGGCCGTCATTTCCGCGGCACTCACCGCCGGGCTGAAATAGGGCCCCTGGCCCTCATCGGCGCCGATGTCGCAGAGCTGGCGGAACTGCGCTTCGGTTTCCACGCCATCGGCCAGCACGGCGCAGCCCAGCGCGTGTCCGGCCTCAATCGCCGCGCGCACAATGGCCGTGCCTGAAGGGCCTTCCGTCAGGTTGTGAGTGAGCGAGCGGTCCAGCCGCAACGTGGCCACGGGCAGGCGCTTGAGTGCGCTCAGCGAGGCATAGCCGGTGCCGAAATTATTCAGCGCCAGACGCACGCCAATGCCTCGCAGCGCCTTCAGTGCGAATATGGTGTCCTCGCTATCGTCGATCAGCATGGCCTCGGTGATTTCCAGCTCCAACCGCTCTGGCGTCAGTCCGGACTGACTCAGTGCCTCCAGTAGCTGACGAATGAGCCGACCGCTCTGCAAATGCCGCAGCGAGAGCGCCACGCCCACGGTAAAGCCATCTGGCCATGTAGCGGCCTCGGCGCAGGCGGTGTGCAGCATCCAGCCGGCCACATCGACGATAACGTCCGAGCGTTCGGCTATGGGCATGAATTGCTGCGCCGGGATCAGTCCACGCCGCGAATGCTGCAGGCGGATCAGCGTTTCCGCCCCGCGCGCCAGCCCGGTTTTGAGCGACATCACAGGCTGGTAATGCAGCACGAAGCCACCGGTGGCGAGTGCTTGACGCAGCTTTTGCGTAATGCGCCGCCGCTCGGTTATTTCGCGCCTGGCGGTGCGCAGACGTAATTCGCGCGCGGATTGCTGGACATCGAAAGCCGGCTCGGCGGAGCCGTTTTCAGGGGGGGGCTTGATGCTAGATATGGGACCGCGAGTCGTCATGCTCCGGACGGTGCGGACCAATATCTTAATGGTTTAAAAATAATATTTTTGTATATTTAGGAAAAGTTTTGCCCATTGCTTCGATAAAGGGCGGCACGAAAAAAGGCACCAGAAGCTCATTCTGGCGCCTTTTGCGTATCTGCTATGCGTTTTTAGAAGGCTATGGGCACGCTCAGGTTCAAGAAGAACGAGCGGCCCGGCAGGGTGTAGAAGGTCGGCAGCGCCGCAATCTTGGTGCCGCCGCTTACATAACCGGAGGTCATGCCGGCATAATCGTAGATCTGCCGCTGGTCGGTAAGGTTGGCGATGTTGAAGGTCAGCTTGATCGGCGGCGCGCCGTAAATGCCGCGCTTCAAATCCACGCCGGCCGAGAGGTTGACGATATTGTACGGGTCCATCCAGTACTTGTTTGGGCTGTCGGTGCCGTATTTGCCGCCGACCCATTTGTCGATGATGGAGCCGTTATACATGCCGTCATCATAGAGAATGCCGCCCGCCGCCGTGGCTTGCGGTGCTTCCGCCACATGGTTGTGCCCGTGCGAGCCGTTATAGTTGGCGGAGTTCAAACTGCCGTTGGCGTAGAGGTCGACGCCATGGCCGACAACATAGGTGCCCTCCGCCTCCAGCCCTTCATAGATCGCGCCACCCGCATTGTAGAATTCCTTGATGCCGTTGACGGTCTGCGAGGTCGCGAGGTTGTTGAATGGAATGTAATAGACATCCGCATCCCCGGCGAAGCGGGGCGATTGGTATACCACGCCGGCCTGATAGTTCTGCGTCGTCTCCGGCTCCAAATTGCTGGCTGCCGGATTGGTCGAATACAGCACATTCAGGTTCGGTGCGAGATAACCCTCGGCATATTGCCCATAGACCGAAAGATCCTGCGTGACCGCGTAATTGACCGTGACCGAAGGCAGCGCCTTCTCATACACGGTCTCGTAACCCAGCGGCTGCAGTGTCTTTTGGTTCACCGGCGCGTTAATGCCGCGCTTGAAATAGTTCCACTTTACGCCTGGGGAGATCGTCAACCCGTTGATCGGCTTGAAGTCGATCTGGAAATAGGGCTGGAACGTATCCAGCGTGTCATGCATCAGCCGTTCCACCGGCTCGGTGCTGCCCGCCGCGGGTAGCAAATTCTCGCCGGTGAGCATGTTCTGGTCGACCAGCGCGCGCGTATTCGTTTGGTGGTCATACCAGGCGCCGAACTTCACATCGCTGGCCATGCCAAAGACCGTAAAATCCTTCTGCAGACGGTCGATCGTACCGAAGGAGCGGTAGGTGTTGAATTTGAACTGGCCAGGAACGATCGAGGTATCTGTGGAATTTTCCTTGGAACCGGTGGCACCGGCCAGGGCCTTGGCGGTCAGGTCGTAGGCGTTGAGCACGCCGCAAGTGTCATTGCCGCAATCCAGCGGGTCGATGCCGTTCAGCGAGTGATGGTAATAGGCATAGGTGTAGACCTTGGAATCCACCGTCCAGCCATCGCCGAAGGTGCCGCGCAGATCGACGTATTCAAAGTCGGTTTTGTAATGGTCGGTGTTGTAACCATAATAGTTCTGGCTCAGCGGATTGCTGGACAGACCAAAATTCGAACCGTATTTGGCGATCTGTTCCAGCGTGGCGCCGGATGAATATTGCTGATACGTATCGTTGTACATCGCCACGGCCGTCAGCACGAAATTGTTGCTCAGCGGCTGCACCAGCTTGCCGAACACGTTGCTGCGCGCCAGCTTGCCGTTCTGGCTATAGGTGTTGGAGCCCGAATACGCGCCATCCACCATCATCTGCGTGCCAGAGGGGCCGAAGCTGCCGCTATCGCCTTCTGCCCCGCCCATATAAGTAGTGTAGGAGCCGTAAGTACCATAGGCGGTCACGGCGCGCGTGGGCGATGGGTCTTTGGAGACAATGGCCACGGTGCCGCCAAAGGTCGCATCACCGGCGGTGGAGGCGCTGCCGGGACCACGGTCGATGATGGTTTCGCCGACATCGTGCGCCGCGAAGAAAGTGGTGGAGTGATGCGTGAAGTCGTTGGAATCGCCATAGGGGATACCGTCAAACGTCACGTTGTACTGGCCGTCCTGAAAGCCGCGCATCTGCGTGTGGTGGCTCTCGGTCAGGCCCGGCCCCTGGTTGTCGGTGGAGGAAGCGGACGGCGATAGGTTCATGATGTCGGTGTAGTTCACCAACGGCGTCATGTTATTCTGCACGAATTTCTGGCTGATGACGGAAGTCGGCTGCGTCTCTTTCAACGAGCCGCGGCTGGGTGCTTCATTCGCCGCCGTGCCGGGGATGCTTGCATCGCCGTTATTGCTCGCGGTACCGGTAGCCAGCACTGAGCCGAGATCGAGATTGAGCGGGGAATTTGCTGAAGTATTTGGTACGCTCTGCCCAACCGCGGCGGGAGAGACGGCAAGTGTGCCGATCAGCCCAAGCATCAGCGCACGCGCAGATGTCCGGTTCCGCAGCGCGCTGCGGAAGATTTGGTGTTTTTTCTTCACTTTTTTTAAGCCTCTCCTGTTCGTGTCAGCTCGTTGGATGACGCCCCCGTCATCCAGGCTGGAGAGGCTGTTACGTTAGGTAACCGCAAAAATCTGTTGCTGGGCTGTTAATGTTGAATGACGCTTTCGCGTCATCACAAGGTCGTTACGAGATCACCCCGTGCGTGCTGGCCGTTAGTGCTTCCCGCAGCGCCGCGAAGCTGGCCTCGGTGCCGTAATGCTGGCTGACATAGGCCAGGGCGGCACTGGGCGGGGGCGGTGTGGCGACATGGCGCAGCACCGCCTGCGCGAACATCGCGGCACTGCCAGCGATGATGAACGGCGATGCCGCATCCGGATAAAATCCTTGCAGGCTGGGTGGGGTGGCCACGGTGAACAGCCCGTGCCGCGCATAGTCCAGCATTTTAATCTTGAGCCCGCTCCCGGCGCGCAAGGGCGAAATGGCCAGCGCCGCGCGGTGCAGAATGGGGGCCATGTTATCCACCTGGCCCCAGATTTTCACTCCACCCGGTAATTGCCGCAGCACCGGGCCGCAATCGCCCACCAGGTCCATGGTGATGCCTTTGCCCCGCAGCAATGGCCAGATCTCGGAGAAGAACCACCGCATGCCGTCGAGATTCGGCAGCGTGGCGCTGCCGACGAATACCAGCCGCCCGGGGATGCGCTCCGTCTCCGGTGGGGGCGGGCAGGGCGGGGCAGGCATGGGGGTGATGAACACATTCTGCGCCGGGCATATGTCGCGCAGCAGCTCCGCCTCCTCGGGCTGGATGGCCGCAAGCGCCCGTGCGCGGCTTAGCAGCATGGCCTCCCGCGCGCGGGTGAGCATCTCC
>JAQUAC010000229.1 GCA_028687415.1 Acidocella sp.
TCTGGGCGCGCTGGAGGCGCTGGCGCTGCCCGAGGGCGTGACCATGATCACCTCCGGCGAACCAAACGATATTTCGCTCCCGCGCATCGTCCGGCATTTGCCCCGCTTCCGCGCCGCGCCGGTTGCGGCATGGGGCGAGCTGCTGGCCGATAATTCCGGCACGCGGGCGGAACAGCTCAATATCCCGGCCGCGCAAAATCATGGCTTCGGCACGGTCTGCGCGGCGCTCGTCGCCCTGCCCCGCCACGGCGCACCTGAACAAAAATTTGCCGCCGGACCGCCGGATGCCACACAATTCCAGACAATATGCCGAGGAATGGTTCATGGACATTAGCATCGAACAGATTTTCGCGCCCAATTACGATCTGCGCCTGCTGATCGCGGAGCTGGAAGCGTATCTCGCCGGGCTCTATCTGCCCGAGCAGCAGCATGGCTGGAAGCTGGACCGGCTGTTCGAACCCAATGTGAAGGTCTTCCTCACTAAGCAGGGCAACCGGACCGTGGGTTGCGGCTGCATCGCCCTGTTCGGGGACTATGCCGAGGTCAAGCGCATGTTCGTCATCCCCGCCGCGCGCGGCCAAGGCCTGGGGCGGGCCATGCTCAAGCGGCTGGAGGACGAAGCGCGGGAGGCGGGCATGAAATGGCTGCGGCTGGAAACCGGACATGCCCAGGCGGATGCCATGCGGCTATACGAAGCTTACGGCTTCCACCCCCGCCGCAGCTTCGGTGATTACAAGGACCTCTCGCCCTTAGGGCTGGCCACCAGCCATTTTTACGAGATGAATTTGCAATAGCCTTGCCAATCCCCTGCCCCGTGCCGCATGGTTCCAGGCAAAAGGGGAGGAAAAATGATAAAAATCCTGCTGCTGCCAGTATTCGTGCTGGCGCTCGCCGTGCCGTTCTTCAACCGCGCCACGCCGGTGCTATTCGGTTTCCCTTTTTTCTACTGGTATCAGATCGCCATCGTGCCGGTGGCATCACTGCTGATCTACATCGTCTACAAGGTGGAAGATAAGGGAGAGGCAGAATGATGCCGCATCCCGCCGCGACCATCGTATTTCTGATTCTCATCGCCGCCGTCATCGTGCTCGGCTTCGCCGCCGGGCGGTGGAACGCGGGCAATCTCGCGCACATTGAGGAGTGGGGGCTGGGCGGACGGCGCTTTGGCACCTGGGTGTCGTGGTTCCTCATCGGTGGGGACGCCTATACCGCCTACACCTTCATCGCCATTCCGGCGCTGATGTTCGGCGCCGGGGCGATCGGCTTCTTCGCCGTGCCGTACACGGTGGTTTGCTACCCCATCCTGTACCTGGTGTTCCCCAAACTGTGGCGGGTGGCCAAGGCGCATGGCTACATCACCGGGCCGGAATTCGTGCGCGGGCGCTACGGCAACCGCTGGCTGGCGCTGGCCGTGGGCGTTACCGGCATTTTCGCCACCATGCCGTATATCGCGCTGCAACTCATCGGCATGCAGACGGTCATCGGCGCGCTCGGCCTGCCGGGGCATATTCCGCTCATCATCGCCTTTGCCGTGCTGGCGGCCTTCACCTACACCTCCGGGCTGCGGGCACCGGCGATGATCTCCATCGTGAAGGATCTGCTAATCTACCTGACCGTGCTGACGGCGATTATCGTCATCCCCATCGAACTTGGCGGGTTCGGCGCGGTGTTCGCGCAAATTCCCACGGCGAAGCTGCTGCTGCCTACCCCGCCTGCCGACAGCGGCGGTGCCTATACGGGCTATGCCACGCTGGCGCTGGGCTCGGCCATGGCGCTGTTCCTGTATCCACACACGACCACGGGCATTCTCTCCGCCGCCGGGCCGCGCGTGATCAAACGCAACGCCGCCCTGCTGCCTGCCTATACGATCATGCTCGGCATGCTGGCACTTATCGGCTTCATGGCCGTGGCCGCCGGGGTGCGGGACATGCCTGAATTCGCCAGCGGCTTCGCGCAATACGGCACTAGCTTCCCCGTACCCGCTTTGCTGCTGCACGCGTTTCCCGGATGGTTCGCGGGGGTGGCGTTCGGGGCCATCGCCATCGGCGCGCTGGTGCCCGCCGCCATCATGGCCATCGCCGCCGCCAATATCTTCACCCGCGACATCTGGACGCAGTTCGTCCCCACCGCCAGCACTGGCGGGGAGACGCAGGTGGCGAAGCTCTTTGCCATCTTCATGGTGGTGGGCGCGGTGGCGTTCATCCTCGCCATTCCCGCCACCTATGCAGTGCAGCTGCAATTACTGGGGGGCATGTGGATCATCCAGACCTTCCCCGCCATCGCGTTCTCGGTATTCACGCGCTTCTTCAACGGCTGGGCGCTGCTGGCGGGCTGGGCTGTGGGGGTGGTGTCCGCCACCTGGCTGGCGGGGCTGAACCATTTCACCGGGGCCATCTGGGCGTTTCATGTGCTGGGCTACACGCTGCCGAGCTACATCGCGTTGGCCACGGTGCTGCTGAATGCCGGCGTGGCAGCGGCGCTGAGCCTGCCGCTCAACGCTTTGGCCAATGACCGCGCCGGGGATGAGACCAGCGCGGCCGATTACGGTTAGAAAATCTTGTCGACAATATCCTCGCCAATGCCGAACCCGGCGCCGGTGACGATGGCACGGCCGAAGCCGGAATTCAGCAACTCGCCGAAAACGCCCCCGGCCTGCGGCTGCCCATAGCCGTAAGGCATTGGCTGCTGCGGGTAGGCGGGCTGCGGATAACCGGGCTGGCCACCCCAAGGCGATTGCGGCATCTGCTGCATCGCCTGCCCCTGAGCGCCGACAAAATTATGCATGGATTGCAGCAGGTTGGTCACCTGATTCTGTTCCGCCTGAATCCCCAGTGTGATGCTCTTCAGGTCCAGCAGCCATTCCCGCGCGTTCTGGTCCCCGGCCTGCGCCGCGGCTTGCAGCTTTTGCGCCAAGGCGCGGATCTCGCCCACGGTTTGCTGCGCCTGGGATTGCAGCTGGTTGTACTGGTTATCAATCGTCTGGATATCCATGATGGCGCTCCTTCTTTCGCCTCCACCATATAGTGCGATTGTGGCTTGATTTCGAATCAGGCCGCCTTTTTTCCGCCACGCGCGTAGGCGGAACAAGCCGCGCCGAAGGCGTTGAACAGGCGCTGGCGGTCGGGGTAATGCGTGACCTCCCATTCCGGGTGCCATTGCACCGCGATGGCGAAGTTTTTCGCGGCTTCCACCCGGACGGCCTCGATGGTGCCGTCCGGCGCCACCGCCTCCACCACCAAGCCGGGGGCGAGTTGGTCGATGGCCTGGCCATGCAGTGAGTTCACCTGGATTTCCGTCGCCCCGCTAATGTGCGCCAGCTCTCCGGACAGAGTAACGCTGTGCTTGAGCTCAAAGCGGCGCTCGCCCTCCCCCGCGCGATGGTCCATGCGGCCCGGGATGTTATGCACCTCCTGAAACAGCGTGCCGCCCAGCGCCACGTTCAGCTCCTGCATACCCCGGCAGATGCCCAGTATGGGAATGCCCCGGTCCAGCGCCGCTTGGATCAGCGGCAAGGTGGTGGCGTCGCGCTCGGGGTCGTGGAACTCCGGCGTGGCGTCGAAATCCACCCCGTAGCGCGTGGGCATGACATTGGAGGGCGAGCCGTTGAACATGATCCCGTCCACCACATCCAGCAGCGGCAACATCGCATCGCCCTCGGGCGGGATGAGAATGGGGATGGCGCCAGAGGCATCCATGAGGGCGGCGCCATAGCGCGCCGGGGTGGCGTGCTGGATGTAACCGGCAACCAACTTGGTGCAGGCCGGGATTCCAATGATGTTCGGCTTGGGCATAATGGCTCCTACTTCGCGGGGGCGAAGCTTAGACGCGGACGCAGGCTGGCGGCAAGCAGCACCGCAACGGCGCAACCCAGCATAGCGAAAGCCATGGGGCGGGCGGTGCCGTCGGCCAGCATGCCCACGGACAGCCCGGCAATGGCGCCGCCCGTATACTGCATGGTGCCGAGCAGGGCCGAGGCGCTTCCCGCATGCGCCTGATGGCGAGAGAGCGCCCCGACCATGGAGCAGGGGGTGAGCAGGCCGAACCCGGCCTCACAAAGCAGCAGCCCGGCGGCGATGGGCAACGCCCCCAGCGGGTGCAGCGCCAACGCCGCGAGACCGAGGCAGGCAAGCAATTGCACCCCGGCGGCGATACTGATGACCGGCCCGATGCCGAAGCGGTTCACCAGCCCCGGATTGAGCTGGTTGTAGGCGATATAGGCGATGGAATTGACACCGAAGAGCGCCGCATAGGCCGCCGTGTGCCAGCCATATTCGCCAATGAATATCTGCGGCGTGGCGGCGAGATACGCGAACAGGCAGGCTGAGGTGAAAGCACCGACGCAGGCATGGCTGAGGAAGGCTGGCTCGCGGAAGATGCCGACATAGCGCACCATCACGGCACCGGGACCGATAACGGTGCGGCGCTCGGGCGGCAACGTGTCCGGCAGATAGACCCAG
>JAQUAC010000230.1 GCA_028687415.1 Acidocella sp.
GCCAAAGGCTGCGCGCATCCCCATGCCGCGAATGTCACCCTCACCGCCACGGCGGCGGGCTTCACCCTGGCGCGCCCCGGCATGCCGGACCTGACCGGGCTTGACCCGGCTGAGCTTCTCCGCCACCCCAGACCGATTTTCGGACCAAGCTGATGCCCCATTCCTACGAGACCGACGCCGCGGCGATCTACCGCCAATCCTTCGCCACCATCCGGGCCGAGGCCGATCTCGCCGGCTTCACACCCGAGGAGGAACCCGTGGTGGTGCGCATGATCCACGCGCTGGGGCTGGTGGAGCTGGTGCACCATGTGCGCTTCACCCCCGGCATGGTGGCCACCGCCCGCGCGGCACTGGCGGCGGGCGCGCCCATCCTGTGCGATGCCCGCATGGTGAGCGAGGGCATCACCCGCGCGCGCCTGCCTGCAGGTAATGAGGTGATCTGCACCCTGCACGCCCCAGAGGTGCCCGCACTGGCGGCCAAACTCGGCACCACGCGCAGCGCCGCGGCGCTGGAGTTCTGGCGTCCACGCCTGGGCGGGGCTGTGGTGGCCATCGGCAACGCGCCGACGGCGCTGTTCCATCTGCTGAACATGCTGGAAGACCCGGCCTGCCCGCGCCCGGCGGCCATCATCGGCTGCCCGGTCGGCTTCGTCGGCGCGGCGGAATCCAAGGCCGCCCTGTTCACCGCCCCTCCCGCGCCGTCGCTGATCGTGGAGGGACGGCTGGGCGGCTCCGCCGTGACCGTGGCGGCGGTGAACGCCATCGCCAGCCGGGCGGAGTGAGTATGGGCCGGATCATCTGCGTGGGGCTCGGCCCCGGCGACCCGGAGCTGATGAGCCTGCGCGCCCACAAGCTGGTGACAGGGGCGCGGCAAGTCGCCTATTTCCGCAAGGCCGGACGGGCGGGGCAGGCGCGGCGTATTGTCGAGGGGCTGCTTCACCTGAATTGCGTGGAATACCCAATGGAGTATCCCGTCACCACCGAGCTGCCCGCCGACAGCCCGGATTATATCGCCCAGCTTACCGCCTTCTACGATGATTGGGCCGAGCGTCTTGCCACGCTGGCATGCACCGGGGAGGTAATCGTGCTCTGCGAGGGCGACCCGTTCTTCTACGGCTCCTTCATGCATCTGCACACAAGGCTGCGCGGCCGCGCAACGGTGGAGGTGGTGCCGGGGATCACCGGCATGTCCGGCTGCTGGACGGCGACAGGCACACCCATCACCTGGAGCGATGACGTGCTCACCGTGCTCACCGGCATTCTGCCCGAGGCCGAGCTGACCCGCCGCATGCGCGACAGTGATGCCCTGGTGGTGATGAAAACCGGTCGTAACCTGCCAAAGATCCGCCGCGCGCTGAGTGCTGCCGGGCGGCTGGAGCAGGCTTGGCTGGTGGCGCACGGAACCACGCGGCAGGAGCGCGTGCTGCGTCTGGCCGACATGCCCGAGGGGGAGTGCCCGTATTTCGCGATTGTGCTGGTACATGGGCAGGCGCCGGCATGAGCGGCTGGCTGGTCATTGCTGGGCTCGGCCCCGGCAATGACGCGCTGCTGACCGGCGAGGTGGTTACAGCACTGGCGCAGGCGACCGATGTGCTGGGCTATATCCCGTATGTCGCCCGCATCCCTCCCCGGCCAGGGCTGACCCTGCACCCCTCGGATAACCGCGAGGAACTCGCCCGCGCCCGCCACGCGCTGCGTTTGGCGGCGGATGGCGGGCGTGTGGTGATCGTCTCCTCCGGCGATCCGGGCGTGTTCGCCATGGCCTCGGCAGTGTTCGAGGTGCTGGGCGAGAACGAGGCTTGGCTGAACCTTGATATCCGCGTGCTGCCCGGCATCACCGCCATGCTGGCCGCCGCCGCGCGGGCGGGCGCGCCACTCGGGCATGATTTCTGCGCCATCAATCTCTCGGATAATCTCAAGCCCTGGGCGGTGATCGAGCGCCGCCTGCGCCTGGCCGCCCAGGCCGATTTCGCCATGGCCTTCTACAACCCGCGCTCGGCCTCCCGGCCGGAGGGGCTGGGCCGCGTTTTGGCCGTGCTGCGCGAGGAATGCGAGCCGGAGCGGCTGCTGGTGTTTGCCCGCGCCGTGACCACGCCACAGGAGCGGCTCACCACCGTGAAGCTGGCCGAAGCCATGCCGGAGATGGCGGATATGCGCACGGTGATTCTGGTGGGCAACAAGTCTACCACGCAGGTAGGACGGTTTGTCTACACCCCAAGGCGGGCGGAATGAGCCAGCCAGGAGAGCGCGTCCTCCACATTTGCCGCCACCTGCCGCGTGGGCGGGGTGGGGCGCTCAATCATCAGCACCCGCAGCCCCAGCGCCCTGGCGGCATCCAGCTTGGCGCGCGCGCCCTCACCCCCGGCATTCTTGGCGATGATAAGCTCAATGCCGTACCCACGCAGCAAAGCGAGGTCGTCCGCCAGGGTGAACGGCCCGCGCGCCAGCACAATCTCGGCGTTGGGCAGAGGCGGCGGCGCTGCTGGTGGATCCACCAGACGCAGCAGGTAATGATGCTCCGGCCGGGCGGCGAAGGCCGCCACGCCCTGCTTACCTATAGCGAGGAACACGCGCGCCGGCGCCATGGGCAAAGCGGCCAGGGCGGCCTCCTGGCTGGGCAGGTTTTGCCAGTCATCGCCAGCTTGCGGCACCCAGGGCGGGCGCTCCAGGGCCAGCAAGGGAATGCCGGTTTGGGTGCAGGCGGTAACGGCGTTGCGGCTCATCTGCACGGCGAAGGGATGCGTGGCGTCTATGACATGGGTGACGGCTTCAGCGCGCAGGTAATCCGCCAGCCCCTCCACTCCGCCAAACCCGCCGATGCGCGTGGGCATTGGCTGGGGCAAGGGGGTGTCCGTCCGCCCGGCATAAGAGAACACACCCGCCACACCCGCTCCGGCCAGGGCACGGGCCATGCGGCTGGCCTCGGTGGTGCCCCCCAGAAGCAGCACGCAGGGCGCGGTGTCTTGCTCATTCATGCACACCAGCATGCGGCCTGTGCCTGGGGGCAGGCAAGATGGGGCGCGCATGGCTGAACCCTGGCTCACCATCATCGGCATTGGCGAGGACGGGCTGGAGGGGCTTGCCCCCCAGGCGCACGCATTGTTGGCGGAGGCGGCGATCATATTCGGCGGGCCGCGCCACTTGGCCCTGGCCGGGGCGGGAGAACGCGGGCGGACTTGGCCCGTGCCTTTCTCAGTGGCGCCGGTTCTGGCCTGTCGCCCCCACCCTACCGTGGTGCTGGCCTCGGGCGATCCGTTCTGGTTCGGCGCCGGGGGCAGCTTGGCGGCGCATCTGGCCCCGGACGAATGGCACGCTTTGCCCGCCCCCTCCAGCTTTGCCCTGGCCGCCGCAAGGCTGGGCTGGCGGCTGGAGGAGACCATCTGCCTCGGCCTGCATGCCGCCCCCCTGGCGCGGTTGCGTCCGCATCTGGCCAGAGGCACCCGGCTGATCTGCCTGCTGCGCGGGCCGGAAGCGGTGACGGAGCTCGCCGCCTGGCTCACGGCACAGGGCTTCGGCCTCTCGCGGCTGTGGCGGCTGGAGGCTCTGGGCGGACCGCGCGAGCGCATCACCGAAGGCGGCGCGCAGGGGTGGAGCGCGGCAGCGGGCATCGCCCCGGTGGCCGTGGCGGTGGAGCTGGCGGGCGGGCTGGGCCTGCCCCGCGCACCCGGCCTGCCGGACGAATTATTCGAGCATGACGGGCAGATCACTAAGCGCGCCATCCGCGCCCTCACCCTCTCGGCCCTGGCCCCGCGCGCGGGGGAGTGTTTATGGGATATCGGCACCGGCTCCGGCTCGGTGGCGGTGGAATGGCTGCTTGCCGCACCCGCCAGCCGCGCTTGCGGGCTGGAGGCCGATGCTGCGCGCGCGGCCCGTGCTCTGCGCAATGCCGCAAGTTTTGGGGTGGAGCACCGCTTCAGCCTCACTCAGGCCCGCGCGCCGGAGGGGCTTGAGGCCCTGCCCCGCCCGGATGCCGTGTTCATCGGCGGCGGGGCCAGTGCGGCGCTGCTGGAGCGGCTCTGGGCGTTGGCGCCCCCGGGCACGCGGCTGGTGGCCAATGCGGTGACGCTGGAAACCGAGGCGCTGTTCATCCACTGGGCCGCGGCCAAGGGCGGCAGCCTGCTGCGGCTGGAGTTGGCCGAGGCCAAACCCTTGGGCAGACTACACGGCTGGGAGGCTGCGCGGCCGATCGTGCAATGGAGCGTGGTGCTGTGAGGGTGGCGGGGCTTGGCTTCCGCCAGGCAGCCACAGTGGACTCACTGCGCGCGGCCTTGCGGGCGGCGGGGGGCGAGAATGTCGCCGCCCTGGCTACGCTGGCCGAAAAAGCCACCGCCCCAGCGCTACTGGCTCTAGCTGGGGCGCTGGGCGTGCCGGTTATTCCCATCACCGCCGCCGCGCTGGCGGGGGTGGGGACGCTCACGGATTCCCCGCGCCTGCGGGCATTCTTGGGCACGGGC
>JAQUAC010000231.1 GCA_028687415.1 Acidocella sp.
AAATTCGCCGGCGGCACGCTCACGCTGGGCTGCACTGGCCCCACGGGCATGGAGCTGCAATTGCTGGATCCGCAGGTCATCTCCCGGCTGAACCTGGCACTGGGGCATAACATGGTGGAGCGGCTGCGCTTTGTGCAGTAAGTGCCCCGCCCGCCCGCGACGCCCCCGGCGCTGCCTTTACCCCGGAATATCGCCCCGCCCCCCGGCCTACCGGAGGGCCCCCTGGGCGAGGCGCTGGCGCGGCTGTACCAGGGCATAAAAGGTCGCCGCTAAAGGCTTTACGATTCGACACGCCAGAGCGAATCTGGCTACCTAGATGTAGGAGAAATCATGCAGATTACACGCCGTTCCGTACTAGCTCTTGTGGGTGCATCCGCCCTTGCCCCGGCCGCGCATGCCGCCCCGGCCGTGGCGCCTTATGCCCAACGCTCCATCGGCTCGCCCAAGGCGCCGGCCACGGCGATTGAGTATTTCTCCCTCACCTGCACCCATTGCGCGGAATTCGCCACGGTGACGATGCCGAAGGTGAAGTCCACTCTGGTGGATACGGGCAAGCTGCAGATCATCTATCATGATTTCCCCCTCGACCAGGTGGCGCTGAAGGCGGCGCAGGTGGCGCATTATCTGCCGGTCTCAGAGTATTATCCGTTTGTCGAGGCGCTGTTCGCCAGCCAAAATGACTGGGCTTTCCAGCCGAACGAGGATTACCACGCCTCGATCTTCAAATACGCCGCCCTGGCAGGCATGGATCAGGCGACCTTCGACACTGCCTGGAACGACACCAAGCTCGCGCAATTCATCCTGAACGACCAGCAGGAGGCGGAGAAGATGTACAACATTAACGCCACGCCAACCTTCATTATCAACGGCAAGATCTATCCCGGCGCGATGGAGTACGACGATTTCGCCGCCACCGTGGCGCAGGCCGCCAAGGGTTAACGCGATATGCCCGCCAGTTTCGCGCGCCTGCGCATCGCCGGTTTCAAGAGCTTCGCGGACCCCACGACGGTGGAGATCCTGCCCGGCCTCACCGGCGTGGTGGGGCCGAATGGCTGCGGCAAGTCCAATGTCATCGAGGCGCTGCGCTGGGCAATGGGCGAGGCCAATGCCCGCAACATGCGCGGCACGGAGATGGAGGATGTGATCTTCGCCGGCACGGCGGGGCGGTCCTCGCGCAATCTGGCGGAGGTAACGCTGACGCTGGAGGAGACCCAAGGGCTGGCGCCGCCACCTTTCCACGAGGCGCCGGATCTGGAAATCTCCCGCAAGATTGAGCGTGGCGCGGGCAGCTCCTACCGGGTGAATGGCAAGGAAGCGCGGGCGCGGGACGTGCAGACGCTGTTTGCGGACCTTGCCTCCGGGGCGCGGGCCTCGGCTATGGTTAGCCAGGGGCGAGTCGGGGCGCTGGTAAGCGCCCGCCCCGATGAGCGGCGGGCGCTGCTGGAAGAGGCGGCGGGCATTACCGGGCTGCATGCAAGGCGGCACGAGGCGGAGCTGAAGCTGAAAGCCGCCGAGCAAAATCTGTTGCGGGCTGATGACCTCAAAGGCCAAGTAGAAGCACGCCTGACCGAGTTGAAGAAACAGGCGCGGCAAGCCAGCCGCTATAAGGGACTCTCCGGCAATATCCGCGCGGCGGAGGCCGAGCTGCTCTCCATCCAGCGGGCTCTGGCCGTGGCGGCGCGGGAAAAAGCGCAAGCCGAATTCGCCCTGGCGGAAGCGCTGGTGGCCGAGGCCGCCGGTGCCGCCGAGCTGGCCACCGCCAGGGCCACCGAGACCGAGACTGCCCTACCCGCTTTGCGCGGCACCGAGGCGCAGGCCCGCACGGCACTGGAGCGCGCGCGCATCGCCGCCGAACAGATGGGCGAGGCCGAGTCCCGCGCCCGCACGGCGCTGACGGAAGCCAAGACCCGTCTGGAGACTCTGGCCCGCGACCACGCCCACGCCACCAAGCTGCTGGGCGACGCACAGGCCGCCGCCGCACGGTTGGAGGATGAACAGCGCAAACTGACGGCGGAAACTGACTCCGCCCCCGTGGCGTTGGAAGAGGCCGGCCGCGCCGAAGCCGAGGCGCTGGACGCCATGCGCGCGGCAGAAGCCGCCACCAACCGCGCGACGGAAGAGGCTGCGCGCATCGCCGCCGAGGCAGAGGCCGCGCGCCGTGCGGTGGCGGAGGCCGAGCAGCGCGCCCGCCGCGCCAGCCTGCGCGCCGCCGAGGCCGAAGCCGAGTACCAGAAAATCGCCGCGACGCTGATCCCGCCCGAGCGTGTGCAGGCAGCCGAGGCCGAGCGCGCGGACGCCGAAGCCGCCTTGGCAGCGGCACGCGAGGCAGTGACAGCCGCCGAGGCTGCCGGCGCGCAAGCCGAAGCCGCCGCCGCCGCCACGCGCGCCCAGGCGGAGACCGCACTGGCCGCCGCCCGCGCCAAAACCGCCACGGCGGAATCCGCCGCGACGAAGATTTCCACGGAATACGACGCCCTGGCCGCCCTGCTGGCGCAGAAATTCGGACGCGAGACGGCGCCGATCCTGGACCAGATTGCCGTGCCGCCAGGGCTGGAAGCAGCCTTGGGTGCCGCGCTGCGGGAGGAGCTTTCCGCCTCCGCCGACCCGGCCGCCGCGCGGCACTGGCGGCAATTGCCGGACCTGCCTCCGGCTGCGGCGCAGCTGGAGAGCTTTGCCACGCTGGCTCAAGGGCCGGAGGTGTTGCGGCGGGCGCTCTCACATATTCTGCTGCTCCCGGCTGGCGAGGCTGGGGAGCTGTACCAGGGCAATCTCACGCCGGGGCAGATTCCTGTTTCGCGCGAGGGCGCGTTGTGGCGCTGGGATGGATATACGGTGCGCGCCGGCGCGGTCTCCGAAGCAGCGGTGCGGCTGAAGCAACGCAACCGTCTGGCCGAGCTGGAGCACGACCGCAACGCCACGCTGGAGGCGGCGGCGGCGGCCCGCGCCGAGCGCCTCACCGCCGAACAAGCCGAGCGCGAGGCCCGCACGGCGGAAACTACCGCCCGCGACACGCGCCGCGCCACGGAAACCGCCGCGCGTGAAGCCCGCCGCCAAGCCGAGCAGCGCTTTGACCGCGCCCGCAACGAGGCCATCCGCCTGACCGCCGAGGCCGAGCGCGGTACCGCCCGTGCCACCGCCGTGGCGCAGCAGCGCGACCAGCTGGCGGTGGAAGCCACCGAGGCCGCCGCCGCCCTTGCCGCCATGCAGGAAAAAACCTCCGCTTTGCCGGATGTGAACGCCGCCCGCGCCACCGTGGAGGCCGCACGCACCACCCTCACAGCCGCGCGGCAGGCGGAATCCGCTGCGCGGGCAAAATTTGCCAACCTGCGTAATGCCGATGCGCAGCGCACCCAGCGGTTGGAAACCCTGGTGCGGGAAATGCAGGATTGGCACGAGCGCGGGCGGGATGCCGCCGACCGCCTCGCCGACCTCACGGCGCGGGTGGATGAGGCGCAGGCCGCCATCGCCACCCTCAACGCCGCACCTGACGAAGCCGCTACCGCCAAGCGCGAGGCACTGGAAAACCTCTCAGCCGTGGAGGGTGAGCACAAGCGCGCCGCCGGGGCGCTCGCCGGGGCGCAAAAGGCCGCTGACGAAGCCGCCCGCGCGGCCCGCGCCGCCGAGTCCGCCGTGAGCACCGCACGCGAGGCCCGCGCCCGCGAGGAAGGCAACATCACCGCCGCCAACCATGCCTGGGGCACGGTGGCCGAGCGCATTCTGGAGCGGCTGGGCGCCACCCCGGAGCTGCCGGAACCGCCCGCCGAACTGAGTGCTGAGACCGAGGACAAGACCCGCAAGCGCTGGGAAAAACTGGTACGCGAACGCGACGAGATGGGGCCGGTTAATCTGCGCGCCGAGATTGAGGTGGGGGAGGCCGAGGAGGCTATTCTTACCATCGAGCGCGAACGGGCGGAGATTACCTCCGCCATCGCCAAGCTGCGCGGCTCTATCGGGCATTTGAACCGCGAGGGGCGCGAGCGGCTGGGGGCGGTGTTCACCGAGGTGGATAAGCATTTCCAAGCCCTGTTCAGCCGCATGTTCAATGGCGGCAAGGCTCATCTGGCGCTGGTCGGCTCGGACGACCCGCTGGAAGCCGGGCTGGAAATCTACGCTCAGCCGCCGGGCAAGAAGCTCAGCACGCTCTCGCTGCTCTCGGGCGGCGAGCAGGCGCTGACAGCGCTCTCACTCATCTTCGCGGTGTTCAAATGCAACCCGGCGCCGATCTCGGTGCTGGACGAGGTGGACGCGCCGCTGGACGATGCGAATGTCGAGCGTTTCTGCGCCCTGCTGGAGGACATGGTACGGGAGACCGGTACGCGCTTCCTGGTGGTGACCCATCATCATCTGACCATGGCGCGCATGGACCGGCTCTATGGCGTGACCATGCAGGAGCGCGGAGTCTCGCGCCTGCTCTCCGTGGACTTCACCCGCGCGATGGAAATCGTCGAA
>JAQUAC010000232.1 GCA_028687415.1 Acidocella sp.
AGCTGGTCTATGGCGACGGGCTGGATTTGGCGACGGCGGCGGTCGGCATCGGCCTCTCCTGCCGAATGTGCGAGCGGCAGGATTGCCGCTCCCGCGCCTTTCCGCCCATCGCGCACCGCCTGACCATCGACGCGCAAACGGCCAGCGCCAGCCCCTACCGTTTCGAGGCCAAGCCGGGGCGATGATCCTCTTCAAAGCTTCATTCTATTTTTCTTGACACAACGCGGCCAAACATTGCGGAATAACCATGCACTCAGGAGGAAGTTTGGCGAATTGAGCTTGACCATCCCGTCCCACCCGCGCTTTTCCGTCCGGACGAACCGGATGGATTTAGACGTATGAACACGACGGACCGCAAGCCCCGTAAACTGCATGTTGTGACGCATGGTTGCCAGATGAACGTGTACGACAGTGCGCGTATGGCCGACGTGCTCGCCCCGCTGGGCTACACCACCGTGGATACGCCCGAGGGCGCGGACATGGTGATCATGAACACCTGCCACATCCGCGAGCGGGCCGAGGAGAAGGTGTTCTCCGCCCTTGGCCGTTTGCGCGTACTCAAGGAAGATACCGGCGGCAAAATGATGATCGCCGTGACCGGCTGCGTGGCGCAGGCGGAGGGTGATATTCTGCTCAAGCGCGCGCCATTCGTGGATCTGGTGGTCGGGCCACAAGCCTATCACCGGCTGCCGGAACTCATCGCCCAGGCGCACCGTAAACAAGGTTCCGTCATCGACACCGAATTTCCCACCGAGCAGAAATTCGACTTCCTGCCGGATGCCGCGGCATCTCAGGGTGTGATCGCCAACCTCACCATTCAGGAAGGCTGCGACAAATTCTGCTCCTTCTGCGTGGTGCCCTATACGCGCGGGGCGGAAGCTTCCCGCCCAGTGACGAGCGTGCTGGCCGAGGCCAAGCGCATGGTGGCGCAGGGCACGCGGGAGATCGCGCTGCTGGGGCAAAACGTAAACGCCTATCATGGCGAGGGTCCGGACGGGAAAATCTGGAGCCTAACCAGGCTGCTGGCCGCGCTGGCCGAGATCGAGGGGCTGGAGCGGCTGCGCTACACCACCTCCCACCCCAACGACATGACGGACGAGCTGATCCTGGCGCACCGGGACAACGCCAAGCTCATGCCGTTCCTGCATTTGCCGGTGCAATCGGGTTCGGACAAAATCCTGACCGCCATGAACCGCAAGCACGGGGCAGACGATTTCCGGCGTATCGTGGCCCGCTTACGCGAGGTCCGGCCGGACATGGCCTTCACCTCGGATTTCATCGTCGGCCATCCGGGCGAAACAGACGCCGACTTCGCCGCCACGATGGCGCTGGTGCGGGAGACGCGTTTCGCCCTGGCCTACAGCTTCAAATACTCGCCCCGCCCCGGCACACCCGCCGCCGGCCTGCCACAGGTTGAGGCCGCCGTGGGGGATGCACGGCTCTATGAGTTACAGGCCGAACTGCGCCGCCAGCAGGATGAGTTCAACGCCGAGAGCGTGGGGCTGACGATGCCAGTGCTGTTCACCGGGCACGGGCGGCATGCGGGGCAGATCGCCGGGCGCTCACCCTACGCTCAGCCGGTGGTGGTTGAAAACGCCACGGAACTGACCGGCGAAATCCACGAAGTTAAAATCACCCGCGCCAACCCCAACTCCATTATCGGCATTTTAATCGACAAGGAGAAAATCGCAGCTTGAGCCAGATCATCACCTCCTCAGTCACCCAACCCGTCCCGCTTCTGCGGTCCCTCACCCTCACCTTCGGCAATAACGCGCTGCTGCCGTTATTGCTCGGAGACCATGACCGGCATCTGGCCCGGATCGAGCAACGGCTCGGTGTGCGGCTGGCCTGCCGAGGCAACAGGATATCCATATCCGGCACCACCGAGCAGGTGGCGGCGGCGGAGGCGGCTCTGGCCGCCCTCTACCGGCAACTGGAACGGGGCGAAATGATTGACGGGCCGAAGGTGGATGCGGCACTGCGTTTAACAGACCCGGCGGCGGAACCGCGTTTGCCGCTATCGGACCTGCCCGCCATACGCACCCGCAAGGGCGCGGTGGGGCCGCGCAGCTCCGGCCAGGCGGCGTATATGGACCTGCTGTCCCAGCACGAAATGGTATTCGCCATGGGGCCTGCCGGCACCGGCAAAACCTACCTCGCCGTGGCGCAGGCGGTGGCCATGCTCACCTCCGGCAAGGTGGACCGTATTGTGCTTTCCCGCCCTGCGGTGGAGGCCGGAGAGCGCCTCGGCTTCCTACCCGGCGATATGAAAGAAAAGGTGGACCCGTATCTGCGCCCGCTCTACGACGCGCTGAACGACCTGCTGCCCGGCGACCAGCTCACCAAGCGCATGACCACCGGCGAGATCGAGATCGCCCCCCTGGCCTTCATGCGCGGCAGAACGCTCGCCCATGCGTTCGTAATCCTCGACGAAGCCCAGAACACCACCGCCGTGCAGATGAAGATGTTCCTCACCCGCATGGGCGAGGGCACACGCATGGTCATCACCGGCGATCTGACGCAGATTGACCTGCCGCCGAACACGCGCTCCGGCTTGGCCGACGCGCTGGAAACGCTGGAGGGCATCCAGGGGATCGGTGTTGCGCGCTTTGCGAATAGCGATGTCGTGCGCCACCCGCTGGTCGGACGCATCGTTGAGGCTTATGACCAGCGCCACGCCGCCGCAACAGATCATGCCCGCGAGCGGCAAGGCTGAGGATAGATGGAACCTGGAAGTACGAGCCCCTTCGGGGGCGTTGAGATTGTGATCACGGACCGGCGCTGGCACGCGCATGTGCGAGATGTGCCACGCCTGGTGGCAAGGGCTTTGCTGGCCGCCGATTGCGCCGCGAGCGTGGCGCTCACCGATGACCGGACGGTACAGAGGCTGAATTACCGCGACCGCGGCAAGAACAAGCCCACCAACGTGCTGACCTACGAGCATCCGCAGGAAATCCTGCTCGCCTTTGGCGTGGTGCAGCGCGAGGCGGCGCGGGAGGGCAAGAGCATCGCGGCGCACCTCACGCATTTGCTGGTGCATGGCGCGCTGCATTTGCAGGGCTACGACCACCATCACCCCGGCGAGGCCCGGGAGATGGAGAGCGAGGAAGCGAAGATTTTAGCCCGGCTACGCGTGCCCAACCCATGGAAAAACCGATGAGTTCCGCCCTTACCCGCCTGCTCGGACGGCTGCGCAATACCGAGCAATCCGTGCGCGATTCAATCGCCGAGCTCGTGCAGGAGGCGGGCGGAGACGGCGCCCCCGGTGCCGGTGAGGCCCTGGGGCTGAACCCGCAGGAACGCGCCCTCATCGCCAACGTGCTGCGCCTGCGCGAGATCACGGCAGATGACGTGATGGTGCCGCGCCCGGACATCATCGCCATGCGCGCGGATGTGACGCTGGACCAGGCCCTGGCGCTGATCCGCCAGGAGGGCCATTCGCGCCTGCCGGTGTACCGCGAGCACCTCGACGACCTGCTCGGCATGGTTCATATCAAGGACGTGTTCGCCTTCACCGGGGCAGCGGAAACCTTTTCCCTGGAGAAAATCCTGCGCAAGCCGCTGATGGTGGCGCCGCAGATCACCGTACTCGACCTGCTGATGCAGATGCGCCAGACGCACACACATCTGGCCCTGGTGGTGGATGAGTATGGCGGCATAGACGGGCTGGTGACCATCGAGGATCTGGTGGAGACCATCGTCGGCGATATTTCCGACGAACATGATGAGATCGAGGGACCGATGCTGGTCGAGCGGGCGGATGGCGCGCTGGACCTGAACGCCCGCCTGCCGGTGGAGGAGTTCGAGGCCAAGCTCGGGCCCATCCTCTCCGAGGATGAGCGCGAGGCGGATATCGAGACCGTGGGTGGGCTGGTGTTCAACCTGGCCGGACATGTGCCGGCCAAGGGCGAAATCATCTCTCACCCCTCGGGTGTGGAGTTCCTGGTGCTGGAGGCGGATGCCCGGCGCATCCGCCGCATCCGCGCCCGCCGCCTGCCCCATGCGGCGGCGGAGGGCGAAGACGGCAAAACCAGCATCGCAGGCAAGTAGCTCTGGTGAAGCGGGTAGGTGTGATTCTCGAGCTTCGGAGCACCGAAAATCGCGCCATCCGACCGCCAGAGTAGATTTATGGAATAGTCTCTTAGCGTCTGACCATCGACATGGCCGAGGCATGATCGAAGGCGGCAACCGAGCGGCCTTGACGGCACGAAGCGTGCCGGACCAACTCCATAGTTTCCGGCAAAGCTAGATTTTGAACCTAGAGGTTGAAGTAGATGCTGATCTGCATCAGCCAGCCGCGCGCGGCGGTGCGGGGATAGATAGCGACACCGCTGGAGCAGGAGATGGTGGCCAGAGCCAGATGCGGCGTTCTGGCCGAACTCCACCACCATGGCGCTAGCGTTCCTCCTCCACC
>JAQUAC010000233.1:0-1178 GCA_028687415.1 Acidocella sp.
TTTCGATGATTCTTTCCGGTTTTTTCCTGGTTACCCTTGATCTTCTCCAAAATGCGCCAAATCCGCCAAATCTTTCTGGCACTGCCGCGCGCGGCGTTTGTAGCTGGCCTCGTTTTTTGTGCATTCCAGAATATGCGGGCTACCACGTCGAATGGTCGCCGTTAGGACGTCGCAATCACTCGCACGGATCGTCGATTCGACGTGGCTGCGATCGTGCTGGGCGGCTTTGAAATTCCAGGTCTTGGCTTCCGGGTCGGCGAGGAACCGGCTGAGTTCCACGCAATAGCGGCAACCGCAGGAGAGCTTGCTGTCCCGCGCCCAATCGGCCGGCGGTGCGAGCGGTTCGGCGATGCGGGCGCGTAAATGCGCAAGGCACGCGCCACGCAAACGTGCCACCGCTGGCGCCTGCGCGACCACTGACTGGATGAGCGCCAAGCTGGCGGGAACCAGAACGCTGTCCGCGCCGTAGGTCGCCGGCCGGCCAAGGAAAACGCCGGCCGCGCGCTCGGCCAATGCGGCGTCGATTTGGCAGAGCGCGGTCAGCGCATCGATCACCAGCTGGGGATCGACTGGGGGCGGCTGTTGCCAGGATGGAAGCTCCACCTTACGGGTTGAGTCTCCCGGAAGGGTTGCCACTAAAGCGAAAGCCGCGGGCCTCATCTCAAATTCACCGAGTGCCGCGAAAACGGTGCGCGCAAGCAGCCCGGCCCCAATCGCGGCACTGGTACTGTTGTCAACTAGCCGCTCCAGTAATTCGGCGGCGCGCGATGGCGGCAGCCGACGCAAGCCTTGTGCGATTTGTTCGTTGTCCGATAGATCAAAAAGACCGCCGGCAGAGATCTCGCTCAGAAAGTCATCGGTGCGCGCGGCATCGCCAAGACGGCCCAGCAATTCGAGCATCGTTGCACCTGCGTTTGGCGCATTTCGAGCATGCCTGAGTTCGCGCGGCCAGTTGGCCAGCATGTAGCCGGTAAGCTCATGGGCCTCTGCCCGGATCGGAGACTCTGGGTCCTCGCCCGCCTTCGCCCATGCCTGCGTCAGTTGCGTTAGATAGGGCAGGGTGGCTTGCAGCCCACCCTGGTTCAGTACCGCCAGCCGCCGGTGGTTTGGCCACAGCACCAAAGCTGCGCGGCGATAGCTGCGCTCGAAGGATGCGCCCTCATTGCCGGTTGCCTCCC